>NZ_JBJNRJ010000013.1:0-106376 GCF_046233715.1 Trujillonella humicola
CCCCCCCCCCCCCCCCCCCCCCCCCCCCCCCCCCCCCCCCCCCCCCCCCCCCCCCCCCCCCCCCCCCCCCCCCCCCCCCCCCCCCCCCCCCCCCGCCGCAGGACCGGCGTGGCCCGTCCACGGGTGGACGGCGGCGGAGGCGGGTAGCGGCAGCCCATGGCCGAGCTCTCCCCCGGACACCTGCAGGGCCTGCGGGTCGCCGTCACCGGCGCCAGCGGCAACGTCGGGACGGCGCTGCTGCGGCGGCTCACCGACCCGGCGCACGGCATCGCCGAGGTGCGGGGCCTCGCCCGCCGCCGCCCGCCCGGGACCGCGCCGTACACCGGGGTCGACTGGCACCTGGCCGACCTGGGCGAGCAGGCGAGCGAGGAGGACCTGGCCCGCGCCCTCGACGGTGTGGACGCCGTCGTCCACCTGGCGTGGGCGCTGCAGCCGGGCCGGCAGCCCGAGCGGCTGCACGCGGTCAACGTCGACGGCACCTACCGGGTGGCGCGTGCTGCCGCCCGAGCCGGCGTGGCCCACGTCGTGCACATGTCCTCGCTGGGCGCCTACGCCGCCGGCGCCCGGGACCAGGAGGTGCGGGAGGACTGGCCGGTCACCGGCATCCCCAGCTCCCAGTACAGCCGGGACAAGAGCTCGGCCGAGCGCGTCGTCCGCCAGGTGCTCGGCCACCGGCCGGAGACCACGCTGACCGTCGTCCGCCCGACGCTGGTCCTCCAGCCGGAGGCCGCCAGCGAGATCGGCCGCTACTTCCTCGGGCCGCTGCTGTTCGCCGCGGCGCGGGCCCTGCCGGGGCCGGTCGCGCAGGTGCTGCCGCTGCCGCTGCCCGCGCTGCGGGTGGGCTTCGTGCACGCCGACGACGTCGCCGACGCGATCGTCCGCATCCTCGACCGGCGGGCGCCGGGACCGTTCAACCTGGCCGCGGAACCGACGCTGGACGCCGACGGGCTGGCCCGCGCGCTGGGCACCCGGCGCATCCCGGTGCCCGCCGTGGTCCTCCGGGCCGCCCTCGCCGCCGCGTACGCCGCCCACCTGGTACCCACCGAGCCCGGCTGGCTGGACCTGGGCCTGGGCGCGCCCTCCCTGGACACCACCCGGGCCCGCACGCAGCTGGGCTGGGCCCCGGAGCAGGCCGGGGACGACGTGCTGCGCCGGTTCGTCGAGGCGCTGGGCCGGGGAGAGGGCGCGCCCGGGCCCCTGCTGCGGCCGGCCGGTGGCCCGTCGCGGGACCCGGCCGGCGATCCGGCGAACGTTCCGGGCGGCAGCTGAGGCAGCGGCCGCGGTCAGGCCGGCGCGTCCCGCGGGGTCACGAAGACCGCCTCGGCGTCGGCCAGGACCTCCCCCGCACCGCCCTCGACCCCGAGCCCGGCCCGGACGCAGGTGCGCCGTCCCTCCTGGCCCACCACCTCGCCGGTGAGCAGCAGCGGGACGCCGACGGGCACCGGCCGGCGGTAGCGGACCGTCAGGGTGGCGGTGACGCCGGCCCGGCCGGTGGCCCGGGCGGAGGTCTGCGCCAGCACGGCGTCGAGGACCGCGGCCAGGACACCCCCGTGGACGAGTCCGGGGAACCCCTCGTACGCCCGGCCCACCGTCACCCGGCCGACGGCCCGGCCCTGCTCGTCGACGCCTGGCGCGAGCATGGGCGCCACGGGGCTGCCCGGCCCGTAGACCGGGTTGTACGCGGGCACGCCCCCACCGGGGACGTCCACCGCGGCGGGCCGGCCCGGCTCGCGCTGCACCGCCCGCAGGCGCTCGGCCAGCTCGCGCACCGCGCCGGCGGCGGCGCCGAGGTCCGCGTCGGCCACCTCGGTGCCGACGGCGGCGTCCGCGAGGTCGCGCAGCGCCGCCCCCAGCTCCGCCACCGCCTCCCGGCGGCCTGCCCCGGTCCCGGGGGGCGCCGCCGCGAGCGGGTCAGCCACGCGGCATGCCCGCCTCGCGCAGCAGCCCGCCGCCGATGATCACCCGCTGCACCTCGCTGGTGCCCTCGTACAGCCGGTACAGGCGGGCGTCGCGGTAGAAGCGCTCCACCGGCGTGCTGCGCAGGTAGCCCATGCCGCCGTGCACCTGGACGGCGCGGTCGGTGGCCCGGCCGACCATCTCCGAGCAGAAGAGCTTGGCCGAGCTGGGGCCGATCGAGGTGTCCTCGCCGGTGTCGTAGCGGGCGGCGACGTCGCGGACGAGTGCCCGGCCGGCGACGAGCTCGGTGTGCATGTCGGCGATCAGCGCCTGGACCAGCTGGAACCGGCCGATCGGCGCGCCGCCCTGCCTGGCGGTGGCGGCGTGGGCCACGGACTCGTCGAGCACCCGCTGGGCCATGCCCACGCACATCGCCGCGATGTGCAGCCGCCCGCGGGAGAGCACCGTCAGCGCCTTGGCGTAGCCGCGCCCCTCCTCGCCGACCAGCGCGTCGGCCGGCACGCGGACGTCGTCGAAGAAGACCTCCGACGTCCAGGCGCCCGACTGGCCCATCTTCTCGTCCTTGGCGCCCAGCGAGACCCCCGGCGCCGTCGCGTCGACGACGAAGCTGGAGATGCCCCGCCCGCCGCGCTGCTCGGGGTCGCTGCGGGCGAAGACCACGAACAGGTCGGCGATCGGCGCGTTGGTGATGTACCGCTTGCTGCCGCTGATGACCCACTCGTCGCCGTCCCGGCGGGCGGTGGTGCGCAGGCCGGCGGGGTCGGAGCCGGCCTCGGCCTCGGTGAGGGCGAAGGAGCCGATGAGCTCCCCGGCAGCGAGTCGCGGCAGGTACCGCTTCTTCTGCTCCTCGCTGCCGAAGCGCGCGATGACCTGCCCGGCGATGCCGTTGTTGGTGCCGAACAGCGACCGGAACGCCGGGGTGGTGTAGCCGAACTCGAAGGCGAGCTCGACGTCCTCGCTCATGGTGACGCCGAGACCGCCGTACTCCTCGGGCAGCGCGTAGCCGAACAGGCCCATGTCGGCGATGGCGCCGCGCAGCTCCTCGGGGATGCGGTCGTGCCGGTCGATCTCCTCCTCGCGGGGGACGACCACCTCCCGCACCAGCTGGCGAACAGCGTCCCGGATCTGGCTGAAGTCCTCGGCGTCCACCGCCCCATCGTGCCGGAGGAGATCTGTCGGCGTGACACCGACAGATCTCCTCCGCGGAGGTCAGGCCAGGGCGTCGAGGCGGGCCATGTCCTCGTCGGAGAGGGTGAGCCGGGCCGCGCCCAGGTTCTCGGTCAGGTGATCGACGGACTTGGTGCCCGGGATGGGCAGCACGACCGGGGACTTCTGCAGCAGCCAGGCCAGCGCCACCTGGGACGGAGTGGCGCCCAGCTCGCGGGCGATGTCGGCGACCGGGCTGTGCGGGGCGGCGAGGTCACCGGTGGCGATCGGGAACCACGGGATGAAGCCGATGCCCTCTGCGGTCGCGTGGTCCAGGACGTCCTGGGACTGCCGGTTGGTCAGGTTGTAGAGGTTCTGCACGCTGACGATCTCGACGATCTCGCGCGCGGCGCGCAGCTGCTCGACCGACACCTCCGAGACCCCGATGTGCCGGACCTTGCCCTCCTCCTGCAGTTCCGCGAACACGCCGAGCTGGTCGGCGAGGGGGACGTCGGGGTCGATGCGGTGCAGCTGGATGAGGTCGATCCGCTCCAGCCGCAGGTGCCGCAGCGAGAGCTCGACCTGCTGGCGCAGGTAGGCGGGGCGGCCGACCGGGGTCCAGATGCCGGGGCCCTGCCGGGTGAGCCCGGCCTTGGTCGCGATGACCAGTCCCTCCGGATAGGGGTGCAGCGCCTCGGCGAGGATCAGCTCGCTGACGAAGGGGCCGTAGGAGTCGGCGGTGTCGATGAAGTCCACGCCCTGCTCGACGGCGGCGCGCACCACGCGCAGGGCGCCGTCGCGGTCGGCCGGCTCACCCCACACGCCGGGGCCCGGCAGCTGCATCGCGCCGTAGCCGAGCCGGTGCACGGGCAGGTCCCCGCCGAGGGAGAAGGTGTCGCTCAGCTGTGCGGTCGTCATGCCGGGTGCCAGCGCGTCCCCCCGCGCGCGTGTTCCCGCCGGCGTGTTCGATGACCGGGTGAGTTCCGACCGGGTGGGACAGATCGTCGTGCTGCGGCACGGGCAGACGGAGTGGAGCCGCAGCGGGCAGCACACCGGGGGAACCGACCTGCCGCTGCTGCCCGAGGGCGAGGAGCAGGCCCGCGCGCTGGCCCCGCGGCTGGCCGAGCGGCGCTTCGCCGAGGTGTGGACCAGCCCGATGCAGCGCGCCCGGCGGACGGCGGAGCTGGCCGGGTTGACCGCGACCGGGATCGACCCCGACCTGGTGGAGCTGGACTACGGCGGCTACGAGGGGCGCACGACCGCCGAGATCAGCGAGGAGCTGGGCCGGCAGTGGTCGGTCTGGCGCGACGGCGTCGTCCCCGGCGACACCCCCGGGGAGACCCTGGCGCAGGTCGCCGAGCGGGTCGACCGGGTGCTGGACCGCGCCCGCGCGCGGCTGGCGGACGGCGACGTGGCGCTGGTCGCCCACGGCCACGTGCTGCGGGTCCTGACCGCCCGCTGGCTGGGGCTCGGCCCGGAGGCCGGTGCCCTGCTGGCGCTGCCCGCCGGGGCCTACGGCGTCCTCGGGCACGAGCACGCCCGGCCGGTGCTCACCGGCTGGGGGCTGTGAGCTCCGCCGCGGGCTCCTGCACGGGCTCCAGCACCGGCTCGAGCACGACCGGGCGGCCGAAGAACCAGCCCTGACCGAGGTCGACGCCCAGCGCGGTGACCCGCTCGGCGGTCGCCTCGTCCTCCACCCCCTCGGCGACGACCAGCGCGTCGACCCGGTGGGACGCGTCGACCACGGCGCGGACCATCGTCCGCGCCATCTCGTCGGGCAGCGCCTGCACCAGCCGCTTGCCGAGCTTGACCACGTCGGGGCGCACCGTGGCGAGCAGCTCGCGGCTGGCCCAGCCGGCGGCGACGTCGTCCAGCGCCACCCGCCAGCCCAGCTCCCGGTACTGCTCGAGCACCGAGAGCAGGTGCCCGTGCTCGGCCACGGCGGAGGGCTCGGCCACCTCGATGACCAGCCGCTCGGGCTCGAGGCCGGCGTCGGCCATCAGCTGCCGGGTGCTGGCCAGATCGGCGTCGGGACGGTGGACGGAGGTGGGGTGGGTGTTGACGAACAGGTCGGCGTCGCCCAGCCACGGCGCGGCCCCGGCGACGGCGCACTCCCGGCCGATGCGGTCCAGCCGCGGCAGCCAGTCGGCCGACGCGGCGACGAAGAACAGGTCGCCGCCCCCCACCTCGCGCCCGTCGACCAGACCGCGCAGCAGCGCCTCGTGCGCGACGACCGCGCCGTCGGCCAGCCGGACGACCGGCTGGTAGACGCTCCACAGCTCGGCCTCGGCCAGGACGCCGACCTCGGCGGTGATCCCGCGGCGGGCGAGCTCCACGGCCAGGGTCGGCGCGGTGAGCAGGCGGGTGACCAGCGCCGTGTACTCCCCCGGGGGGTCGGTGGCCACGCGCACCACCTCGGCCTCGGCGGTGGTGAGCTCCCGAGAGAGCCGGTCGAACAGCCGCTCCACGCCCAGGCCGTCGCGCTCGTCGGTCAGGTCCAGCAGCCCCTCGGCCCGGTAGACCGACAGCCCGACCGCCCGGGCGATGCCGGCCACCACGGGCAGCACGCTCCCGACCGGGCTGGCCATCAGCAGGCGGGTCGCCACCTCCGGCAGCTCCCACGTCTCGCGCCGCCGGCTCGTGCTGATGGTGCTGGGCACCCCAGCAGGATGACCGAGGTCGTGCCCGGTCACGGGCAGGCGCGCGGAGCCACCCCGTCGGGCGACTTCCCCGGTCCGGGATCCGCGAGATCCGGAACTTCACAGCTTGAGTGTCTAAGGTCGAGGACATGACGACCGTCGTGAGCCCCGAGACCCCGCGCACCAGCCGAGGAGGCCGGCCGCGCGATCCCAGCCGGGACGGGGTGATCCGGGAGGCGATCCTGCGCCTGCTCGGCGACGTCGGGTACGGCGCGCTGACGATGGACGCCGTGGCCGCCGAGGCCGGGGTGGGCAAGGCGACGATCTACCGGCGCTGGCGGACCAAGCAGGACCTGGTCGTCGACACCGTCTCGGTGATGAACCAGTCGCTGGCCACGCCGGTCGACACCGGCTCGCTCGAGGGCGACATCCGCGAGGTCATCCACCGCTTCGTCGACCTCATCAACGGCCCGGTGGGCACGGCGATCCGCTCGCTGCTGCCGGTGATGCAGCACCAGCCGGAGCTTCGCCGGGCGTTCGACACCGGCTTCCTGGGCACCTGGCGGTCCTTCTACGCCCAGATGTGGCAGCGCGCCGAGGCCCGTGGCGAGCTGACCAGCGGCGTCGAGGGGTCCACGGTGGCCGAGGCCACGACGGCCCTGCTCGTGCAGCGCTGGCTCTACACCGACCGGCCGGTCGACCACCCCTACGCCGACGAGGTGCTCGAGACCGTCGTCCTCCCGCTGCTGCGCACCCGGCGTCCCTGAGCCGGGCGGGGTCACCAGCCCCGCGTGCCCGGCTCGCCCTTGAACGGGCCGACGACGTCCGGGGTGATCCACCCGCCGTAGAAGTCACCGGCCTGCGCCCGCACCTCGACCCCGTCGACCCGGGCGGCGTCGACCCGGCTCGGGTAGAACGCGACGGCTCCGCGCAGGTGCTCGTAGCCCGCGGTGGGCCGCTCGTAGGACCAGCCGACCGAGCGCACGCCGCGGCCGTCGACGACGGCGTCCCAGTAGCTCGCGACGCCCTTCCACTCGCACCACGAGGCGCCCTCCCCGGGCTGCAGCACGCCGGGCTCGACGTCCTCGCGGGGCACGTAGTAGACGGGCGGGTGGCTGGTCTCGCAGACCCGCACCGCCCGGGTGGTCCGTGCGACCACCCGTCCGCCGAGCTCGACCTCGACCAGCCGCCCGGTCACCTCGGCCGACGGCGGGCGCGGGTAGTCCCAGACGGACTCCTGCCCCGGCCCGACGGGGTCGCGGCGAGGGGCAGGCATCGGCGGGTCAGCGCGTGCGCTTGCCGGTGAGCGCGCTGCGCCGGCGCCGGCGCCCGCGCACCGAGTTGACGACGACGACGGTGACGAACACGCCGACCGCGCCGACGGTGGCCTTGCCCGCCGGGGACTGGAAGAACCGCACGACGGCGGCCTGCCCCTGCGCCTTCAGCCGGGCGGGGCTGCTCCGGTGGGCCAGCTGGTCGAGCGTGGCCGCCAGCGACTCACGGGCAGCGTCGATCTCCAGCTGGATCTGTCGGGGGTCGCGAGGGGGCACGCCGACAGCCTGCCAGAACGCCCCCGTCCCGGCGCGCGGCCGCGGTGCCGGGCACCCGCACGGGCGACCCGCCCCCTCTCCCTCCGCGAGATCTGCACACTCGTCGCCATCAGCCGGCGATGCCGTCGAGTGTGCAGATCTCGTCGAACGCAGTGGGGGCAGCAGGGCCCCGGCCGTAGACTCCGGGGCCGCGCGGGAGTGGTGTAACGGCAGCCACGCCAGACTTAGGATCTGGTGCCTTCGGGCGTGCGGGTTCGACTCCCGCCTCCCGCACAGCGGCGTCCGGGGACGACACTGGGCACCCATGGGCACTCCCAGCCGGCTCCTCCGCACCCGGCTCCCCGCCGCGCCTCCCGAGGGCGACGTCCGCGAGCGCGTCTGCGCCGGGCTCGTCGGGGACGTGGTCGAGATCGGCTACGGCGCCGGGCTCAACCACCCCCACCTGCCGCCGGAGGTCACCGGGGTATGGGCGATCGAGCCCTCGCCGGCCGCGCTGCACCGCGCCGGGACCGGCCGCGGCGACCCCGCCGTCCCGGTCGTCGTCGCCGGCGCCGACGCGCAGCGGCTGCCCTTCCCCGACGACCGGTTCGACTCGGCGCTGTCCACCTGGGTGCTCTGCGGGCTGCCCGACCCGGCGGCGGCGCTGGCCGAGGTCGCCCGCGTGCTGCGCCCCGGCGGCGTCCTGCACTTCGTCGAGCACGGCCGGTCGCCGGACCCGGCGGTGCGTCGCTGGCAGCGCCGCGGCCCGCGGGCCGAGCGGCTGCGCACCGCGTGCTCGCTGGACGACGACGTGGCGGCGCTGCTGGCCGCCTCGCCGCTGACCGTGACCGAGCTGGTGCGCTACGACGAGCCGGGCCAGCCGAGCTGGGCCGGGTACACCTTCGAGGGCCGCGCGACCGCTCAGTTGGCGAACCGCTCCCGGTAGTCCTCCCCCGGCTCGTAGGCCACGCCCGCGGCGACGAGGTCGTCGATCTCCCGCTGCGAGAGGCCGATGCCGTCGAGGACCTCCCGGGTGTGCTGGCCGACCAGCGGCGCCGGCCCGGCGATGCGGCCCGGCGTCTCGGAGAAGTCGATCAGGTGCCCGAACTGGCGGGTGCGACCGAAGACCGGGTGCTCGTACTCGGCCACCAGGCCCAGCCGCACGTTGTCGGCGTCGTACAGCGGGGCGACGCCGCCCTGGGTGTCCAGCGGCAGCTCGCACGGCACCCCGGCGGAGTCCAGCGCGCGCTTCCAGTTCCAGCTGGTGCGCCGGGCGAACGCCGCCTCCAGCGCGGCCTCGACCTCCTCGCGCGGATCCCCGCGGCGGCCGGTCAGCTCGTCGGCGCCGACGGCCGCGCACAGCGCCGCCCACTGCCCGTCGGTGGTGGCGCACACCTGCAGGTACTGGTCGTCCTGGCAGCGGTAGAGCCGGTAGCCGGGGCCGACGCCGTGCAGCCCGGCGTCCAGGTGCGGCCGCTCCAGCGGCACCCCGTCGACCAGCAGCGCGTCGGAGGCGAACACGGCGCCGCCGTCGAGCAGCGACGTCCACAGCTCCTGCCCCTGACCGGTGCGGTCCCGGTGGGCCAGCGCGAGCAGGACGCCGACCACCGACAGCACCGCGTTGGCCTGGTCGGTGAAGCCGAAGCGCACGTACAGCGGGCGCTGCCCCAGGTGCACCGCGCCCTGCTCGAACTCGATGCCGCTGCTGGCCTGGTACAGCGGGTCCAGGCCGCCGGAGCGGCCGAGCGGGTCGGGCAGCCCGTAGGCGTAGGTGTTGCAGTAGATGACGCCTTCGTTGACCGCCCGGCAGTCGGCGTAGCCGATGCCGATCCGGTCGGCGACGCCGCGGGTCATGTTGTGGTGGACGACGTCGGCGGTGCGCACCACCTCGAGCGCGATCTCGCGGCCGCGGGGGTTCTTCAGGTCCAGCGCCAGCGAACGCTTGCCCCGCTGGCAGCCGTTGAACGGCGCCTGCGCCATCCGCATGGCGTCGCCGGTGACCGGCTCGATCTTGACCACGTCCATGCCGAGGTCGCCCAGCAGCATCGGGCCGAACGGTCCGGCGAGGTACTGCCCGACGTCGACCAGCCGCAGCCCACCCAGCGCCGTCGGCCGCGCCGGGCCGCCCGACGGGACCGGCGCGGTCCGCTCGGCACCCCAGCCGGAGGCGCGCAGCGCCGCGCCGTGCTCGTCCAGCCGGGGCCGCGGCGAGACGATCGCGCCGGGCGTGCCCAGGAGGTGGACGGGCACGCCCATCTGCGTGGTCGCGCCCAGCTCCGGGTCGGTCACCTGCGCGACCATGCCGTTGGCGGCCAGCTGCGGGTGCGGCTCGGCCAGCGACTGCTCGGCCGGGACCACCGGCTCGCACGCGTGGTTCTCGTCCCGCAGGACGGCGGCCAGGTCGGCGGTCTTCCAGGTGGCGAAGGCGGCGACCCGCTCGGCGTGCCAGGCCTCCCGCTGCTCGGCCGGTGCGGACGCCTGCAGGTAGGGGTGCGGCTGGTCCAGGCCGAGGATCTCCTCGATCGACCGCTTCGGCGTCAGCCCGGAGAGCACGGAGAGGTGGATCCACCCGTCGGCGGTCTGCCAGATCATCCCCTGGTGGATGCCGGGCGGGTACGTCTTCGCCATGACCTCGTGGAACGCCGGCGCCCAGTGCTCGACGTCCTGCCAGATCTGGGTCGTGTACAGGAACAGGCCCTGCAGCAGCGACGTCCGCACGTGCTGGCCGCGACCGGTGGTGGCGCGCTGGCGGAGCGCGGCGAGGATGCCCATGGGTGCCAGGAAGACCGCGCCGAGGGTCGGCGTCGGCGCGTGGTTGTACACCGGCCCCGGCCGCCAGCCGGGCTGCTCGAACTGGGCGCCGCCCGCGGCCTGGACCAGCGCGTCCCAGCCGGGGCGCTGCTCGTTGCGGTGGCCGACCGGCCAGGCCGGGACCGAGCAGTAGACCAGCGCCGGGTGCCGCGCGTGCACCGCGTCGTAGCCGAGGCCCAGCCGGTCCATGACACCCGGTCGGAAGCCCTCGACCAGGACGTCGGCGCCGGCCAGCAGCTCCTCGAGCACCGCGGCGTCCTCGGCGTCGGTCAGGTCCAGCGCGATCGACCGGCGGCTGCGGTGCCAGACGGCGCTGCCGTGGTAGCCGCGGAACGGATCGCCCCCCGGCGGCTCCACCTTGACCACGTCGGCACCGTGCTCGGCCAGCATGGTGACGCCCACCGAGGCGCCCGGGCCCCAGGTGAGATCGAGGATCCGGATGCCGTCCAGGGCGCTGCCCGACCGAGTCGTCACGGGCGGAGTGTGTCGGCGCTCACCGGGCGGCACAATGCTCCCGGCCTGGATACCGTCAGGCATTCCATAGAGGGAGGACGACGATGTCCGAGGCGGCAGCCGCCGATCCCGCGGCCTGGGCCGAGGCCGGCCTGGCCTTCCGCGTGGAGGAGGGCGTCGCCTGGCTCGTCCTCGACCGCCCGCAGGTGCGCAACGCGATCCACCACCCGCTGCGCAATGCCTTGCTCGCCGCGATCGAGGAGGTCCGCGCCGACCCGGCGATCCGCGCCGCGGTGGTCACCGGGAACGGGACCGCGTTCTGCGCCGGCGCCGACCTGATGTCGCCGCCGCACATCGAGATCCCGCCCGACCGGCAGCGCGGCGCCCCGGCCAACGTCGCCCGCGAGGACGGCCGGCGCTTCGGCTGGTGGCGGCTGGCGCGGGCAATCTGGGAGAACGAGAAGCCGTTCGTCGCCGCCGTCAACGGCCCGGCCTACGGGGGCGGCTGCAACCTCGCGCTGGCCTGCGACCTGGTCGTCGCCGCGGAGTCGGCCCGGTTCAGCGAGGTCTTCGTGACCCGCGGCCTCCCGCTCGAGGGCGCCGCCGCCTACCTGCTCACCCGGTCGCTCAGCCCGGTCCGGGCCAAGGAGATGGCGCTGTTCGGCGACCCGGTCGACGGGCGGACGGCGGCCGAGTGGGGGCTGGCCAACCGCTGCGTGCCCGACGACCAGCTGGTGGAGTTCGCCGGCGGCTGGGCCCGGCGGCTGGCCGCGGGCCCGACGATCGGCATCGGCCACGTGAAGGGCCAGGTCAACGAGGCGTTCGAGCAGAGCATGGAGCAGGTGGCCCGGCACGAGGTGACGCTGCTGGGCCTCGGTATCGGGAGCGACGCGCAGGAGGCCATGCAGGCCTTCCGGGAGCGCCGCGAGCCCCGGTTCACCGGCCGGTGAGCGCCCCCAAGGTGCTCGTCGAGCGACACGGGCACGTGCTGGTCGTGACGATCAACCGGCCCGAGGTGCGCAACGCCGTCGACGGCGAGGTGCACATGACGATCGGCCGGCTGCTCGACGAGGTGGACGCCGACCCCGACGTCCGCGTCGTCGTGATCACCGGCGCCGGGGGCAGGGCGTTCTGCGCCGGCGCGGACCTGAAGGCCAACGCCCGCGGCGAGAGCGTGCTGCCGCGGGGGTTCGAGCACTGGGGCTTCGCCGGCTGGGTGCGCCACCCGATCGGCAAGCCGACGATCGCCGCGGTCAACGGGGCAGCGATGGGCGGCGGCGCGGAGCTGCTGCTCTCCTGCGACCTCGCCGTCGCCGCCGAGCACGCCGTCATCGGGCTGCCGGAGGTGACGATCGGCATGATCGCCGCCGACGGCGGCCCGTTCCGGGCGCTGGCGCAGCTCCCCCAGCGCGTCGGCATGGAGCTGGTGCTGACCGGTGATCCGATCACGGCCGCTCGGGCGCTGGACCTGAACCTGGTCAACCGGGTCGTGCCGGGCCCGCAGGTGCTCGACGCCGCCCTGGCACTGGCCGGCCGGATCGCGGCCAACGCCCCGCTGGCGGTGCAGGCCAGCAAGCGGATCGCCCTCGGCCTGCGCGGCGGCGAGCGGCCGGCCGAGCGGCTGCACTGGGAGCTCACCCGGGAGCACGCGCACGCCACCGCCGGGTCGGCCGACGCGCGGGAGGGCGTGCGCGCCTTCCTGGAGAAGCGCCCGCCCGTCTGGACCGGCCGGTGAGGCTCGGGATGCCGCTGTCCTACAGCGGTGGGTTCCGCGAGGCGGCGGCAGTGATCGGCGAGTACGAGGCCGCCGGCCTCGACGTCGTCCTCGTCCCGGAGGCGTGGTCGTTCGACGCGGTCAGCCAGCTCGGCTACCTGGCCGCACGGACGACGACGCTGCAGCTGGCCGCGGGCATCCTCAACGTCTACTCCCGCACCCCCGCGCTGCTGGCGATGACCGCCGCCGGGCTGGACGCCGTCTCGGGCGGCCGCTTCACCCTGGGCCTGGGCGCCTCCGGCCCGCAGGTCGTCGAGGGCTGGCACGGTGTCCCCTACACCGCGCCGCTGGCCCGGACCCGCGAGGTCGTGGAGATCTGCCGGTCGGTGTGGCGGCGCGAGCGGGTCCTGCACGACGGCCGCCACGTCTCGGTGCCACTGACGCCGGAGCGCGGCGGCAGCGGTCTCGGGAAGCCGCTGGAGCTGATCGACCACCCGGTCCGCGCGCGCATCCCGCTGATGCTGGCCGCGCTCG
Source organism: Trujillonella humicola (assembly GCF_046233715.1). Lineage (NCBI taxonomy): Bacteria > Bacillati > Actinomycetota > Actinomycetes > Geodermatophilales > Geodermatophilaceae > Trujillonella > Trujillonella humicola. The sequence continues at coordinate 12,744 of NZ_JBJNRJ010000013.1, forward strand.
GGCCGCGCAACGTCGCGCTGGCCGCCGAGCTGTTCGAGGCGTGGGAGCCGATCTTCTACCTGCCCGAGCGCGCGGCGGACGCCTTCGGCGGCCCGCTGGCCGAGGGCTCCGCCCGCCGCGACCCGGCGCTGGGCCCGCTGGACGTCGTCGCCGACACCCACCTGCTGGTCACCGAGGACGCCGACCGGGCCGAGCGGGCCCTGCGGCGGGTGCGCCGGCACCTGGCGCTCTACATCGGCGGGATGGGCGCCCGGGACCGCAACTTCTACAACGACCTCGCCGTCCGCTACGGCTTCCCGGACGCCGCCCGCAAGGTGCAGGAGCACTACCTCGGCGGCCGCCCGCAGCAGGCCGCCGCCGCGCTTCCCGAGGAGCTGGTGCGCGGGGTGTCGCTGGTCGGGCCGCGCGGGTTCGTGGCCGAGCGGGTCGCCGCCTTCCGCGAGGCGGGCGCCACCACGCTCAACGCGACGCCCCTGGGCGAGGACCACGCCGCCCGGCTGGAGTCGCTGACCGCGCTGCGGGCTCTCACCGGCTGACCGCCGTCCTGCCCGGCCGGCCGACGGCGGGGTCAGCGGGACGCCGGCCGGACGCGACACGCCGAGCGCCGCGACGCACCGGGGTCGGGCAGATCACGTCGGTGTGTTTCCGCAGCTCAGCGCTGTGCGCGGGGACCAGGAGCCGGGCGACGGCGGCGGCTGCGTCGTAGCGTGGGGAAACGGCCGCCCTCCCGCCGACGCGGGCCGGCCGCCGCCTGCACGTGCCCGGACACGACCCCTCGGAGCCCATGTCCCCGCCCCGCCCCGCCCCCACCGAGCGCCTCGCCGTCCCCGACGGTGAGCCGGAGAAGAAGAAGATCTCGCTCAGCCCCGTGCAGGTCACCGCCGGTGCGATGGCCTCGGTCTCCTCGGCCGTGGTGGCCTCCTTCTTCGGTGTGGCCGGCACCCTCATCGGTGCCGCGCTGGCCAGCGTCATCAGCACCGTGAGCGCCGCGCTCTACTCGACCTCGCTGGCCCGGACCAACGATCGCCTGCGCCAGGTGCGGGTCCAGCTGGCCGCGCCGGGATCGCCCGGCTCGCCCGGGCGGACGGCCGCGGACACCGCGGACCCCGCGGGGGCGACGGCGGTGCTGGACGGCCCGGCGGACGGGCCGGATGCGGTGGCCCGGCCGGACGACGAGCAGGACGGGTCGGAGCCGGACGACGCCGCGGCCGGGACGCGCGTGCTGCCCGCGGCGCTGGACCCCCGGCGGGCTCCGGCTCCCCGCGCGACGCGCTGGCCCCGGGTGGCCGGCTACGCCGTGGCGATCTTCGGCCTGGCCATGGGGATCGTCACGGGCGTCGAGATCGTCAGTCAGCAGCCGGTGTCCGCCCTGGTCGGGGCACAGGAGGCCTCGTCGACCACGACGCTCGGGGAGCTGACGCGCACCTCGTCGTCGCCGGCGGAGGACCCCGGCGCGCCGGCGCCGACGACGACGCCCGCCCCCGCGACGGAGACCCCCGGCGACGGCACCGGCACCGGCACCACGGCGCCGACCACCGCCGCCCCGACGACTCCCGGTCCGACCACCGGGACGCCGACGGAGGCGCCTCCGCCGACCGGCACCCCGACCGCCGGCCCGACCGAGGGCACCGAGGCGCCGCCGACCGGCCCGTCCCCGCAGCCGCCGGACGGCGGGGCCGCACCCGGCGGAGGCGGCGGCGCCGCACCCGGCGGCGCCGGCGGGATCCCGCCCGCGGCTCCGGCGCCGTGAGGCCCTGACCGGGGGCGGAACTCAGGTCAGGAGAACGCGCAGGTCCAGCGCCACCGAGGGCAGGTCCGGGTCGTCGTCGTCCACGACGGCGAGCAGCCGCACCTCGTCCCCCGAGGCCTCGCGCAGGGCCAACCCCTCGAGCTTGTGCACCCGTCCGCCCGCTGCCGGCAGCGGCGCGACGTCGACCACGCGGTGGTCCTCGACGAGTGCGAGGGCGGTGGCGACGACCGGGCCGTCGTCGACCGCGTTCGGGGTGTCCTCGGCCGCGGCGGCCAGCAGCGTGCGGCCGTCGGGCAGCGCCACGGCGTCGGTGACCGCGAGCCCGACCCCGCCGACCTCGCCGAGGTGGTAGCGGCGGACGGCCCCGACCGGGACGGCGGCGGCGCCGGTCCGCCCGAGCACCGCGCCGACGAGCTCGGCCAGCGGCAGGTCCACGCCGGTCGAGGCCACCCCCGCGGCGAGGTTCCCGCGCTGGTACCAGCGGACCGTGTCCCCGTGCCGGCTGCCGCCCTCGAGGTTCAGCTGCCCGAGCGGGACGCCGGCCGCCTCGGCGACCCGCCGGTACAGCGGGGCGAGGTCGGCGGCGACGACGACCGGCGCCACACCCTCCAGCCGCACCAGCACCCCGGTCATGCGGCGGCGCGAGGACCCCGAGCCCAGGGCCAGCACCGCCGGCGCGCCGTCGACGTCGACCGGGCAGGCGACCTCGAGGTCGGGCTTGAGGTGCTTGGTCCCCGCTGCGGCGGAGAACCGGTCGAGCCCCTCGACCGGGGGCAGCAGCCGCACCGGGACGACCGACGTCCCGCGGCGCCAGGCCGCCGAGGTCGCGTCGTCCTGCACCACCAGCCAGCCGTCGCCCAGCGGGGCCACCCCGGAGGCCGCGCTCACCGGCGTCCCGTCGTCGAACCGCAGCGCGTCGACCGTCTCCACGAGGACCTCCACGCCGGACCGGTGCCCACCGCGGGACCCGCTCACGCGGGCGGCGGGTCAGCGCTGGGCCGTCGCTCCCACGACCGAGTGCGGGAACGGGTCGGCGCCGTCGCGGAAGGCCGCGACCTCGGCGAACACCGGCAGCACGGCTGCGGCGGCGAGCACGGCGAGCGAGGCGGCCAGCTTGCGGAGGACGGACGGCACCGCCCGATCCAAGCCGACGACGCCCGCACCGTGGGGCCCCGGCGCCCAGGTCCGCCCGATCCGGGGACACCGGGACGCCTCAGGCGCCTCCGGAGCCGACCAGCGCCCGGTGCAGGACGGCGATCAGCTCGGTGCGCGTGATGATCCCGACCAGCCGGCCGGCGTCGTCGACCACCGGCAGGGTGCGCAGACCCCGGTCGGTCATCAGCTCGACCAGCTCGGCGACCGGGGTGCCGGCGCGGACGGTGGTCACCGGTGCGGTCATCACCCGCTCGACCGGGTCGAACTCCACGATGTCGCGGTTGAACAGGTCGAACACGGTGATGATCCCGACCACCCGGTCGTCGTCGTCGACCACCGGCACCGCCTTCACGTGGTGCTGGTTGATCACCATCCGCGCCCGGTACAGGGTGTCTCGCGGCCGCACGCTGATCACGTCGCGGGCCATCAGCGTGCCGACCCGCAGGCTGCCCAGCCGCCGGTCCAGCGCGTGCGTCTCGGCGTCCCGGACGAGCGCGACCACGTCACCGGGGAGCACGTCGAGGCCGCGGTCCAGCCGCACGATGGCGCGGGCGACGTCCTCGGTCGAGACGCCGACCCGCTCGCTCGGCGCCGGGTCGGTCCCCTGCGCCGACGGGGGCGGCGGGGGCACGTGCGGGTAGGGCCGGCCGGTGAGGTTGTTCACCAGCGCCCCCACGACGAGCAGCACGACGGTGTTGACGCCGACCGGGAGGACGGCAAACGCGTACCCCTGCTCGGCGACCGCGGACCCCCCGACGGCTGCGAACAGCGCGCAGGCACCGCCGGGTGGGTGCACGCACCGCAGCAGCATCATCACCGCGATGGCCGCGCCGACGGCGACCGCGGCGGCGAGTGTGACGTCGTCCAGCAGCCTGCCCGCCGTCACCCCGACCAGCGTGGAGACGACGTTGCCGACGAGCAGCGACCACGGCTGGGCCAGTGGGCTGGCCGGGGCGGCGAACAGCAGCACCGCGGTGGCGCCCATCGGGGCCACGATGAACGGGAGCGCCTCCGGGCCGCCGGGCAGCACCCGGGCCGCGAGCGCGGCGAGGGCGATGCCGACGCAGGCACCGAGCCCGCCGCGGGCCAGGTCCACCGGCCGGTAGCCGACCGGCCCGGGACGCAGGGAGCCCAGCCAGGCCCGGCGATCGGCGTGCACCCCGTCGTCCTCCCCCGACGGCTGCGCCGCCGTCGACGCGGGGACCCTAGCCCGCCGTGCGGGCGGCGACGGGGTCCGGCGCCTCACCCGTCCGGGGGACGCCGGGGTGGCGGTCGCTGTGCCCGTGCCCGGGGACTGCCGACCCTCCGGTCATGACTGCTGTCCTCCCCCGCACCACCGGCCGGCACCGCGCTCCCGAGACCGCTGCCGAGCCGGGCCGCCCCCCGGCCGACGAGCTCCTGTGGGCCGACGCGGCGGCGTTCCGCGCGGCCTGGACGCGCGGCCGGCACGCCGCTCCGGAGCCCTCCGGGCGGCACGCCGCGGCCGAGGACGGCGACGTCTTCGACTGGCTGGGCTTCGCCCCCGCGACGGACTGACCGGGTGCTGCGCCTCAGCGTCCCCCGAGCGCCCCGGCGACCACCGGGACCAGGGCCGCGAAGGCCTGCGCCCGGTGGCTCCTCGCGTCCTTCTCCGCAGGGTCGAGCTCGGCGCTGGTGAGCTCGAGCCCGTCCGGCACGAACACCGGGTCGTAGCCGAAGCCGTGGGTGCCCCGCTCCGCGCGGACGACCCGGCCCCGCCACTCGCGCTGCACGACTTCCTCGGCGCCCTCCGGCGTCACGAGCGCGGCGGCGCAGACGAACGCCGCGCCGCGTCGCTCGTCGGGCACGTCGGCGATCTGGGCGAGCAGCAGCGCGGTGTTGGCGCGGTCGTCGCCGTGCCGCCCCGACCAGCGCGCCGACAGGATCCCGGGCATGCCGTTGAGGGCGTCCACGGTGATGCCCGAGTCGTCGGCGACCGCCGGCAGGCCGGTGTACCGCACCGCTTCCCGGGCCTTGAGCAGGGCGTTCTCCGCGAAGGTCGCCCCGGTCTCGGGTGCCTCGGGGTACTCGGGCACGTCGCGCAGCCCGACGACCTCGACCCCCGGGACGGCACCGGCGAGCAGCCGCTGCAGCTCCGCGAGCTTCCCGGCGTTGCGGGTGGCCAGGACCAGCCGGGCGGTCATGCCGACAGCGCCCGCTGCTGGATCGCGGTGAGCTCCGCGCAGCCGGCGACGGCGAGGTCGAGCAGCGCGTCGAGCGTCGGCCGGTCGAACACCGCCCCCTCCGCCGTCCCCTGCACCTCGACGAAACCGCCGTTGCCGGTGCACACGACGTTCATGTCCGTGCCGGCCCGCACGTCCTCCTCGTAGGCGAGGTCCAGCCGCGGCTCGCCGTCGACGACGCCGACGCTGACCGCCGCGACGGATTCCACGATCGCCGTCGGCTTCGCGAGCTTGCGCCGCTCCCCCAGCCACGAGACGGCATCGGCGAGGGCCACGTACGCGCCGGTGATCGCCGCGGTCCGGGTGCCGCCGTCGGCCTGGAGGACGTCGCAGTCCACGGCGATGCTGTTCTCGCCCAGCGCACCGAGGTCGATGGCGGCGCGCAGCGAGCGGCCGATCAGCCGGCTGATCTCGTGCGTGCGGCCACCGATGCGGCCCTTCACCGACTCGCGGTCACCGCGGGTGTGCGTCGCTCGCGGCAGCATGGCGTACTCCGCGGTCACCCAGCCCAGGCCCGAGCCCTTGCGCCAGCGGGGCACGCCCTCGGTCACGCTCGCGGCGCACAGCACCCGGGTGCGGCCGAACTCCACGAGCACCGATCCCTCGGCGTGGTCCAGCCAGTTGCGGGTGATCGACACCGGACGCAACTGGTCGGCGGCGCGGCCGTCGGGGCGGGACGTCGGGCTCTGCGGCGCGGGGGTCACGTGAGCCGACAGTAGTGCGCCCTCCGTCCCGGCACGCCGGGAACGGGGGCGCGCGCAGCGTCGCTAGCGTGGCCGGACATGGCGACCACCCCCGCGTCCGAGGAACGCCGGCTGCGTTGGGAGGCCCGCACCGAGTGGCCGCTGATCCTCGCGGCCGTGCTGTTCCTCGCGGCCTACGCCTGGCCGATCATCGACCCGGACCTGTCCCCGACCCGGGCGGCGCTCTGCGCGGCGGTGACGTGGGCGACGTGGGGCATGTTCGCGGCCGACTACCTGGTGCGCCTGGCGCTGGCCGGTCACCGGTGGCGCTTCCTCCGGTCGACCCCGCTGGACCTGGCGGTCGTCGTCCTCCCGGTGCTGCGGCCGCTGCGGCTGCTGCGGCTCGTGACGCTGCTGTCGGTGCTCAACCGGCATGCCGGGCGATCCCTGCGCGGCCGGGTGATGATCTACGTGGTCGGGGCGACGTCGCTGGTCATGTTCGTCGCCGCGCTGGCCCTCCTCGACGCCGAGCGCGGCGCCCCGGACGGCAACGTGGACAGTTTCGGTGACGCCCTGTGGTGGTCCTTCGCGACCGTGACCACGGTGGGCTACGGCGACCGGTACCCGGTCACCGTGCAGGGCCGGGTGGTCGCGGCCGGGCTCATGCTGGCCGGCATCGCGCTGCTCGGCGTCGTCACGGCCACGCTCGCGTCGTGGCTGGTCGAGCGGGTGCGGCAGGTCGGCGAGGAGTCGGAGGCGGTGACCCGCGGCGACCTGCGCGCGCTCACGGCCGAGCTCGCGAGGTTGCGCGCCCAGGTGGCCGCACTGCCGGCGGGGACGCCCTTCGGCGCCGACGGGGACGCGCACCGGAGCCCGTCCCCGCCGGGGTGACCTCCCCGCCCGCCCGGCCGGCGACGGCCGGCCACGGCAGGATCGGCGCATGCGATCCGAGCTCCGCTCCGTCCGGACCGGCGGGGCGCCCGCCGTCGTCGACCTGACCGACGAGTGCGCCGAGTTCGTCTCCGGCGAGGCCGACGGGCTGCTGCAGGTCTTCGTGCCGCACGCGACCGCCGGCGTGGCGATCATCGAGACCGGCTCCGGCAGCGACCCGGACCTGCTCGCCGCGCTCGACGAGCTGCTCCCCCGCGACGACCGCTGGCGGCACCGCCACGGCAGCCCCGGCCACGGCCGCGACCACGTGCTCCCGGCCTTCGTGCCACCGCACGCGACCGTGCCGGTGCTGGAGGGGCGGCTCCAGCTGGGGACCTGGCAGCGGATCTGCCTGGTCGACACGAACCAGGACAACCCGCAGCGGCACGTGCGGCTGTCGTTCCTCGCCGGCTGACCACCGCGGTCCGCTCCTCCGGCGGCCTCCGGTGGGCCTCCGGTGGGTGTCGCCCGACGGGTGTCCCGCAGCGCGGCCGTCGCGCCCGGCGTGGAGCGGGCAGGCCGGGCACGGCAGGATGCGCGGCATGACCGACACCGCCGCCACTCAGGACGCCGCGCCCGTCCGCCTGTCCCCCGGTGACCCGGCGCCGGACTTCACGCTGCCCGATGCCGACGGCAACCCGGTCTCGCTGGCCGACCACCGCGGGCGCCGCGTGATCGTGTACTGCTACCCGGCGGCGCTCACCCCCGGCTGCACCACCCAGGCGGTGGACTTCACCGCCGCGGCCGGGGAGCTGGCCGAGGCCGGGCTGGACATCATCGGCATCTCGCCCGACCCGCCGGCCCAGCTGCTGCGCTTCCGGGAGAAGGAGCAGCTGGGCATCACGCTGGTGTCCGACGTCGACAAGTCGGTGCTCACCGCCTACGGCGCCTTCGGCCCCAAGAAGCTGTACGGCAAGGAGGTCATCGGCGTGATCCGGTCGACCTTCGTGATCGACGGCGAGGGCCGCATCGAGAGGGCCGCCTACAACGTCAAGGCCACCGGCCACGTCGCCAAGCTGCGCCGGGACCTCGGCCTGGGCTGACCTCGCGCACGGTTCGCGGCCGAGCCGGCCACCTGGCCCCCCGTGCCGACGACGATCCTCCCGCTGCGCGCCGGATCACGACACCCCTCCGGTCACGCCGCCCAGGTGCCCGGCCGAGGCTGGCAGGTCGGCGGGCACGGGTAGCCGTCGTCCCAGGGGTAGCGCCCGTCGGCGTGCGGCCAGGCCAGCTGGTAGGCGGGCACGGAGTGCTCCGGCGGCCGGCAGTACCAGCGGTTGGCGCCGAGCACGACGTCGCCGGGGTTGGGGCAGGTCTCCACCACCAGCTCGCGCACCCCGTCGTCGCCGCGGAGGACCTCACCGGGGACCAGGTCCCGGCCCGCGGCGACCAGCCCGGCGGCCCACTGGAGCATCGCGTGCGCCGCCTCGGGGCCGACGCCGACCACCACCAGTTCCGGGTGGCCCAGGCCGAACAGGCCGATGGTGTAGGCGAAGGCCGGCTGGCCGGGCTCCTCGCCGGGGCCGACGTGCTGCACCGCCCAGCGGTGCTCGCGGATCACGGCGGCGAGGTGGGCGTCCTCCTGGTCGAGCCAGGCGGTGGTCTGCGGGTCGAGGGACATGGCCCCAGCCTGGCCGCCGGGGATGCCGGGATGCCGCCGGCCGGCGCCCGGGGTGTGGACGGCGCCGCTCCTGGGTGCAGGCGCCGGGAACCGTCGTCCCCGCGTGCTACGCCCCGCCACCCGCCTGTTCGGTCCCCTGCTCGCCGGCCTGCCGCGCGCGGGCGCGGCGGCGGCCCTCGTGCATGGCCGCGACCCGCGCCACCGGGATGGTGTGGCCCTCGGCCACCACGTCGGCCGGCAGCCGCTGGGGTTCGGGCAGCGCCGTCGCCCACGGGTCCCCGGGTCCGAGCAGCTCGGCCGCCGTCGTCACCGTGACCCGGCCGGGGTCGGCGTCGTCGAGATCGGCCCAGGCGACCGGGGCCGAGACCGGCAGGCCCGGGCGGATCCGCGGGCTGTAGGCGGCCACGATCGTCGTCGTGCCCGACCGGGTGGAGTCCACGAACACCCGCCCGTGCCGGTCCTCCTTGATGTAGGCGGTCGTGGCCAGCTCCGGATCCAGCCGCTCGGCACGGGCGGCCAGCGCCCGGGTGGCGGCCGCGGCGTCGACCGGGTCGGCGTCCCGGATCGGGACGACCACGTGCACGCCCTTGGAGCCGCTCGTCTTGACCGCCCCGGCCAGACCGGCGTCGGACAGGGCGCGCCGCACGACGTGCGCGGTGCGCACCACCACGTCGAACCCGGCCCCCTCGGGCGGATCGAGGTCGAGGACCAGCCCGGTCGGGCCCGCGGCCCCGGCCGGCAGGAAGGGCACGTGGAACTCCACCGCACGCTGGTTCGCCAGCCACAGCAGCGTGCGGCGGTCGTCGCACAGCACCTGGTGGATCTCCCGGTGGGTCGAGGCCGACCAGACCGGCACGGTGCGCACCCAGCCCGGGGCGCCCTTGGGCACGTTGCGCTGCATGAACGGTGCCGAGCCCGGGCGCACCCGCATCACCGACAGCGGCCGGCCGGCGAGCAGCGGGACGAGCCGGTCGGCGAAGGCGTCGAGGTGGTCGACCAGGTCGCCCTTGGTCACCCCGAGCCCGTCGCCCAGCGGTGAGGCCAGCGAGGTCAGCCGGACGCCGTCCCGTTCGTCATCGACCACCCGGCCACCGTGCCGCCCCGGACCGACCCGGGCAAGGCGGAGCGGCTCTGCGTCCCTCGGTCCCCGGGCGACCTAGACGTCGTAGCTCGCGCCGGGCCGGACCAGCTCGGCGGCCGGGAACGCGGCGCGGGCGGCCGCCAGCTGCGCGGCCGGGTCGACCCAGGCGGGCACGTGCGTGACCAGCAGCCGGCCGACGCCGGCGGTGGCCGCGAGCTCGCCGGCCTGCCGGCCGGTCATGTGCAGGGCCGGCGGCTGCTCGGGGCCGTCGGGGTGGGCGGCCTCGGCCAGCAGCACGTCCGCCCCGCCGGCGAGGGCGGCGACGCGGGCACTGGGGCCGGTGTCACCGGTGTAGACCAGCGACGAGCCGCCGGCGGTCAGCCGGACGGCGTGGCACTCGATGGGGTGCTCGGTCCGCGCGGTGCGCAGCTCGAACGGGCCGAGCCGGTCGGTCGCCGGCGCCGGGCGGAAGTCGAAGACGTCGGTCAGCGGCTTGCCGCCCTCCTCGCAGATCACCGCCAGGCGCTGGTCGGCGCCCGGCGGCGCGACGAGCGGGATCCGGCGGCCCGGGCTGCGGCCCGACCAGCGGTGCCAGACGACGAGGGGCGCGACGTCCATGCAGTGGTCGGCGTGCAGGTGGCTGAGGTAGACCGCGTCGACCGAGCCGGGGTCCACGATCGCCTGCAGTGGCCCGAACGCCCCGTTGCCCAGGTCCACGAGCACGCGGAAGCCCTCGTGCTCCACCAGGTAGCAGGAAGCCGCCGACGCCGGCCCCGGTCCGCTGCCCGAGCAGCCGACGACCGTCAGCCTCACCGATGCCCCCGCGTCCGCATGGTGGGGAAGGCTAGTGGCCCCGGCGCAGGACCCTGCGCCGAGCCCGCGACGTGCTGGAGCGGCCCCCTCGCCGAGGCCTGCTGCGAGCGCAGCGAGGTGTGGGGGCGAGGGGGTCCCCGCTCAGGCCCAGAGCTGGCCCTCCAGGGCCGACGTCGCCTCGTCGAGGGTGCCGGCGTAGGCGCCGGTGGACAGGTACTTCCAGCCGCCGTCGCAGACGATGAAGACGATGTCGGCCCTGCGGCCGGCGGCGACCTCCTTGTCGGCGATGCCGAGCGCGGCGTGCAGGATGGCCCCGGTCGAGATGCCGGCGAAGATGCCCTCCCGCTCGACGAGCTGGCGGGTGCGGTGGACGGCGTCCTCCGGCCCGACGCTGAACCGGGAGTCCAGCAGCGAGGCGTCGTACAGCTCCGGGATGAACCCCTCGTCGATGTTGCGCAGCCCGTAGACCAGCTCCCCGTAGCGCGGCTCCGCGGCGACCACCTGCACGCCCGGCTTGTGCTCGCGGAAGTACCGGGAGCAGCCCATGAGGGTGCCGGTGGTGCCCAGACCCGCCACGAAGTGGGTGATCGACGGCAGGTCCGCGAGGATCTCCGGCGCCGTGCCGGTGTAGTGCGCCTCGGCGTTGGCCGGGTTCCCGTACTGGTAGAGCATCACCCAGTCGTCGTGCTCGGCCGCCAACTGCTTGGCCATCGCCACGGCCTGGTTGGAGCCACCGGCGGCCGGCGAGCTGATGATCTGCGCGCCGTACATCTCCAGCAGCTGGCGCCGCTCGATCGAGGTGTTCTCCGGCATCACGCACACGAGCCGGTAGCCGCGCTGCCGGGCGACCATCGCCAGCGAGATGCCGGTGTTGCCGCTGGTCGGCTCGAGGATGGTGGCCCCCGGCTGCAGCAACCCGTCCTTCTCCGCCGCCTCGATCATCGAGATCGCCGCGCGGTCCTTGATCGACCCCGTCGGGTTGTGGTCCTCGAGCTTGGCCCACAGCCGGACGTCGGGGGTCGGCGACAACCGGGGCAGCCCCACGAGCGGGGTGCCGCCGAGGGAGTCGACGAGGGAGGCGTAGCGCGCCATGGCAGGGCTCTTCCGGACGGGGTCGGGGACGGACGGTGGCGCGACGGCTCAGCAGCCGCCGGCGACCGCCGGGAGGATGGTGACCGAGTCGCCGTCCTTGACCTGGGTGTCGAGCGCACCGGTGAAGCGCACGTCCTCGTCGTTGACGTAGACGTTCACGAAGCGGTGCAGCTTGCCCTCCTCGGTGACGAGGCGGTTCTTCAGGCCGGGGTGCTGGCCGTCGAGGTCGTCGACGAGCGCGCCGAGGGTGGCGCCGCTGCCCTGCACGGTCTTGGCCCCACCGGTGTGGGTGCGCAGGATGGTCGGGATCCGGACCTCGATGGCCATGGCGTGCGGTTCTCCTCTGCGGGGTCTTGCGGGATGCGGGCACCGCTGCGCGGCAGCGGGGTGGTGCGTCTGTGCGGGCAACGCCCACCCGCCGCCGGGGATTCCGGTCGACGCACGGTCGGCCCGTGGCCCCCTGCAGGGACCCGCGGCGCGCGGAGCGCGTCGTGGGGAGCAGGGGGTCCTCTGTCAGTCGTAGACGACGGTGGTCGGCGAGTGGCCGAACAGGTAGGACTCGACGACCTCGACGTCCTCCTCGGTGACCTGACCGTCGACGATGCGGAAGCTGCGGAACTCGACCTCGTCACCGGCCAACCCCGTCTGCTCCCCGTGGTGGCGGGTCGACACCAGCACGTAGTGGGCCTCGGGCTCGGAGGCGTAGCTGATGTCGGTGCGCGAGGGATATGCCTCGGTCGCGGTGTGCGAGTGGTAGATGACGACCGGCACCTCGTCCCGGTCGTCCATGGCCCGGTACAGCCGCAGCAGGTCGCCGGAGTCGAACTCGTAGAACGTGGGCGAGCGGGCCGCGTTGAGCATCGGGATGAACCGCTCGGGGCGGTCGCTGCCCTCGGGGCCGGCGACGACGCCACAGGCCTCGTCCGGGTGGTCCTCCCGGGCATGGGCCACGATGGCGTCGTAGATCGCGCGGTCGATGCGCAGCACGGCGCCCAGTCTAGGCGCCCCCCTCCGCGGCCCTCTGCCGTCCTCCCGCCGGGGGATCTGCCCGGACGTGGGCGACGCCGCACCCCGCGGCCGACGTCGCCCCACCCGGCAGGGGTTACGGTCTCGTGTCGTGCTGGTGAACCTGCTCCTGGCCGCCGTGGTGGCGCTGCTCGCGCTCCCGGCGCTGTACCTGGGCGCCCGGGGGCTGCTCGGGCGCCGGGGCCGGTTCAGCGGCGACCCGGGGACCGACCGGTTCACGCTGGTCGTGCTCGTGGTGCTGCGGGTTCTGGCCCTGCTCCTGCTCCTGGGCTGCGCCGGGCTGACGTTGGTGTCGACGATCGGCGCGACGGTCCAGGACGTCGACCTGCACGGTTTCGTCTACGTGTTCTTCGCGCTGAGCGTGCTGCTCGCGGTGCTGGTGCTGGTTACCTTCGGCCGGCGCGCCCGGAGGCGAGGGAGTCCACGAGCGACCCCTGCACGGCGGTGAGCCAGTAGTAGACGGCGAGCTGCTGGTCGGTCTCGCCGGCCAGGTCCATCGGCGGCTCGGTGTCGGCGTCGACGCCCAGCCGGGTGCCCAGCGCCAGCCGCAGGTCGTTGGTGGTGCGCAGCCACGCCTCCGCCTGGTCGGCGTCCAGCCGCACCTGGCCGCCCTCGGCCGGCAGGGTGGCCCGGACCGTGGCCAGGTCCTCGGCCTTCCCGGCGACCAGGCCGGTGCGGGTCAGCTCGCGGTACTCGGCGGCCAGGCGCGGGTCGCCGCGGTGCCCCTCGGGCAGCAACCGGGCGAGGACCTCGTCGCCCTCGACGTCGTCCTGCTCGCCGGTGAGCAGCTGCTCGAGCTGGTCGAGCAGCAGCCCGACGATGCCGGCCTCGGCGGGGTCCAGGCGGGCGACGTGCTCGTCACCCTTCCGCCGGAAGGGCCTCACGAGTCCTTCTGGTAGCTCGCCCACAGCCCGTAGGCGTGCAGCCGGCTGGTGTCGTGCTCCATCCGCTCGCGCGGTCCGGAGCTGACGATCGCCTTGCCCTCGTGGTGCACCTGCAGCATCAGCTCCGTGGCCTTCGCCTCGTCGTAGCCGAACAGCTCCTGGAAGACGTACGTGACGTAGGTCATCAGGTTGACCGGGTCGTCCCAGACGATGGTCACCCAGGGACGGTCGAGGTCGTTCTCCTCCTCGACGACGGTCTCGGGCGTCCGTGTCGGCGCGAGCGGTCCGGCCACGCCGTAGAGCTTAAGGCGCCCGGCAGGTCGGGGCGCCCGGGCCTGCCTAGGCTCGGGCCCATGCCGACCGGAACCGCCCTGCTCACCGACCGGTACGAGCTGACGATGGTCGCCGCCGCCCTGGCCGACGGCACCGCCGACCGCGACTGCGTCTTCGAGGTGTTCGCCCGCCGCCTGCCGCACGGCCGGCGCTACGGAGTGGTCGCGGGCACCGGCCGGCTGCTGGAGGCGCTGCCCGCCTTCCGCTTCGGCGACGAGGAGCTCGCCACGCTGCGCGCCCAGGGCGTGACCGACGCCCGGCTGCTGGACTGGCTGGCCGACTTCCGCTTCCGCGGGGACGTCGACGGCTACGCCGAGGGCGAGTTCTTCTTCCCCGGGTCCCCGGTGCTCACGGTGCGCGCGCCCTTCGCCGAGGGCGTGCTGCTGGAGACGCTGGTGCTGTCGGTGCTCAACCACGACAGCGCGATCGCGTCGGCCGCGGCCCGCATGGTCGGTGCCGCCTGCGACCGGCCGGTCATCGAGATGGGGTCGCGCCGCACCCACGAGCGGGCCGCCGTGGCGGCGGCCCGGGCCGCCTCGCTGGTGGGCTTCGCCTCCAGCTCCAACCTCGAGGCGGGTCGCCGCTACGGCGTCGCGACCACCGGCACCAGCGCGCACGCCTTCACGCTGCTGCACGACGACGAGGCCTCGGCGTTCCGGGCGCAGGTGGCGACCCTCGGCCGCGGCACCACGCTGCTGGTGGACACCTACGACGTCGAGCAGGGCATCCGCACCGCCGTCGAGGTGGCCGGACCCGAGCTCGGCGCCATCCGGCTGGACTCCGGGGACCTGCCCACCCTGGCCACGCGCGCCCGCGAGCTGCTCGACTCCCTCGGCGCGACGCGGACCCGCATCATCGTCACCAGCGACCTCGACGAGTACGCGATCGCGGGACTCATGGCCGCGCCGGTCGACGGATACGGCGTCGGGACCTCGCTGGTCACCGGGTCCGGGGCGCCGACCGCCGGGATGGTCTACAAGCTGGTCGAGCGCGACGGCGTCCCGGTGGCCAAGCGGTCCGAGGGCAAGAACTCCGTGGGCGGGCGCAAGCACGCCGTCCGCCGGCACGACGCCGCCGGGACGGCGACCGCGGAGGTCGTGTGCAGTGCCCCGATCGAGCCCCGGGACGGCGACCGGCAGCTGGTCGTCGACCTCGTACGCGGCGGCCGGGTGTGCCGCGAGCTGTCCCCGCCCGACGCGCTGGCCGAGGCCCGCGCGCACCACGAGCGGGTGCGGGCGACCATGCCCGCGGAGGCCTTCGCCCTCTCCCGCGGCGACTGCGCGATCGAGACCATCCACCAGTGACGACCCCGACTGCGACCCCGAGGACCCCCATGACCCGCGCCCTGCTGGTGATCGACGTCCAGAACGACTTCTGCGAGGGCGGCAGCCTCGCGGTGTCCGGTGGGGCCGACGTGGCCGCCGCCATCAGCGAGCACGCCCGGACGGCGGCCGGGGACTACGCCCACGTCGTCGCCACCCGGGATCACCACGTCGACCCCGGCGGGCACTTCTCGGCCTTGCCGGACTTCGTCGACAGCTGGCCGGCGCACTGCGTCGTCGGGACCGGCGGCGTGGAGCTGCACCCGCGGCTGGACCGCGACCCGATCGAGGCGGTGTTCGACAAGGGTGAGTACGCCGCTGCCTACTCCGGCTTCGAGGCGCGGTCGGAGGGGACGCCGCTGGCCGAGTGGCTGCGCGCCCGCGGGGTGGACGCCGTCGACGTCGTCGGCATCGCCACCGACCACTGCGTGCGCGCCACCGCCCTGGACGCCGTGGCGGAGGGCTTCGCCACGCGGGTGCTCCTGCCCCTCACCGCGGGCGTCTCCGAGGCGACCACCGAGGCCGCCCTCGACCAGCTCCGCACCGCGGGTGTCCAGCTCGAGGGGTCGGTGCACCGCCCGAGCTGAGCACGACCGCGACGTGACCGGAGCCGCTCCGCGGGCAGTGGTGCCCGAGTGGGACCCGGAGGGTTCCGCGAAGGGTGCGACGAAACGGCTCAGCGCAGCAGGCGGACGGCACCTGGCCGCGGTGTCGGCCGGTAGGCCGACAGATCACAGGGCGTCCAGTACTTCATCCCGCGTGAAGCCCAGGACCTGGAGGACGGCGTCCAGGTAGGGCTGGTTGAGCGCCGCGTGCGCCTGCTCCCGGACGACGGGCTTGGCGTTGAAGGCGATGCCCAGGCCGGCGGCGTTCAGCATGTCCAGGTCGTTCGCCCCGTCGCCGACCGCGACGGTCTGCTCGAGCGGGATGCCGTGCTGCGCGGCGAAGCGGGCCAGCGCGCGCGCCTTGCCGGCACGGTCGACGATCTCGCCGACCAGTCCCCCGGTCAGCCGGCCGTCGGAGACCTCGAGGGTGTTGGCCGCCGCGAAGTCCAGACCGAGGCTCTCGGCCAGCGGGTCGGTGATCTGCGTGAACCCGCCGCTGACGATGCCGCAGCGGAAGCCCAGCCGCTGCAGCGTGCGGATGAGCGTGCGGGCGCCGGGCGTGAGCACCAGCGCCTCGCGGACCTCGTCGAGCACCTCGACCGGCAACCCGGCGAGCGCCCCGACGCGGGCGCGCAGCGACTCGGCGAAGTCCAGCTCGCCGTTCATCGCGGCCGCGGTGATGCGTGCGACCTCGGCCGCCCGTCCGGCGCGGGCCGCCAGCTCGTCGATCACCTCGCCCCGGACGAGCGTCGAGTCGACGTCCAGGACGATCAGCCGCTTGCTCCGCCGGGCGAGGCCGACCTGCTCCACGGCGATGTCGGTGCCGGTCTCGGCGGCGACCTCGGCCAGCACGGTCCGCAGCTCGGTCGCCTCCGCCCCGGAGACGGTGAGCTCGAAGCTGGTGACCGGGACGTCGGACAGCCGGCGCACGGCGTCGATGTTGGCGCCCGCGCCCGCGATCGCGGCGGCCGCGCCCGCGACGGCGCCCGGCGTCACCGGCCGGCCCAGCAGGATCACGTGGTGCGGCCGGTCGCCGCCGGCAGCGGCGACGTCGGGGCCGGCCGGCTCGACCCCCACCTGCATGCCGGTCTCCTCGGCGACGCGCGCTGCCAGCCCGGTCAGGCGGGCGACCAGCGCCTGGTCGTCGCCCTCGCCGGCCGGCGCCGCGACGAGGACGCCGAGCACCAGCTGCCCGTGCACGACCACCTGCTCCACGTCGACGACCTCGACCCACGGCAGGCCGTCGGCGGGGGACGCCAGGGCCGCGAACAGCCGGGCGGTGACGCCGGGGCGGTCGGGCCCGCTCACGGTCAGGACGGCGCCGGGCCGGCCGGCGGTCTCCCGGGCGAGCGTGCGGGGGGCGGGGTCCAGCGACACGGCGCCATCGTGCCGCACCGCCCCCGGCGGCCCCGGCACCGGTCACCGCCGGGCCGCCGTGACGCGGCGACGCCCCGCCGGCCGGGAAGGCCGACGGGGCGTCGTCGCGGTGAGGTGCCGGAACAGGCGGCTAGGTGAAGTCGGGGTCGTTCTCGCCCTGACGCCGGCCGGCCGTCCCGCCGATCTCGCTGACACCGGCGTAGGGCTCCTGCCGCTTGCCGACGTGCGCCTCGCGGTGCAGGCGTTCCACGAGGTGCGGGTAGTGCGCCTCGAAGGCCGGCCGCTCGGACCGGATCCGCGGGATCGACACGAAGTTGTGCCGCGGCGGCGGCGAGGAGGTGGCCCACTCCAGCGAGTTGCCGTGGCCCCACGGGTCGTCGCGCAGGGCGAGCTTCCCGTACTTCCACGACTTGAACACGTTGTAGAGGAACGGGATGGTCGAGGCTCCGAGCACGAAGGACCCGATCGTGGAGACCGTGTTCAGGAACGCGAAGCCGTCGATGTCCTGGTAGTTCGCGTACCGGCGCGGGAAGCCCTCGCCGCCCAGCCAGTGCTGCACCAGGAACGTGGCGTGGAAGCCGACGAAGGTCAGCCAGAAGTGCAGCTTGCCGATCCGCTCGTCCATCATCCGGCCGGCCATCTTGGGGAACCAGAAGTAGATGCCGGCGTAGGCCGCGAACACCACGGTGCCGAAGACGACGTAGTGGAAGTGGGCGACGACGAAGTAACTGTCGTTGAGGTGCCAGTCCAGCGGCGGGCTGGCCAGCAGCACGCCGGTGAGCCCGCCGAGGAGGAAGGTGACCAGGAAGCCGAGCGAGAACAGCATCGGCGTCTCGAAGGTCATCTGGCCGCGCCACATGGTGCCGATCCAGTTGAAGAACTTGATGCCGGTCGGCACGGCGATCAGGTAGGTCATGAAGGCGAAGAAGGGCAGCAGCACCGCGCCGGTCGCGTACATGTGGTGCGCCCACACCGCGACGGACAGGACGGCGATCAGCAGCGTCGCCCCGACCATGCCCTTGTAGCCGAACAGCGGCTTGCGGCTGAAGACCGGGATGATCTCGGTGACGATGCCGAAGAACGGCAGCGCGATGATGTAGACCTCGGGGTGACCGAAGAACCAGAACAGGTGCTGCCACAGCATCGCCCCGCCGTTCTCGCGGGAGAAGATCAGCGCGCCGAGGTTGCGGTCGGCCAGCATGCCCATGATCGCCGCGGTCAGGATCGGGAACGCGAACAGGACCAGCAGGCTGGTGACCAGCGTGTTCCAGACGAAGATCGGCATCCGGAACAGGGTCATGCCCGGCGCCCGCAGGCAGACGATCGTGGCGATGAAGTTGACGGCACCCAGGATCGTGCCCAGACCGCTGACCGCCAGGCCGGCGAACCACAGGGTCGCGCCCGCGCCCGGGGAGTGGACCGCGTCGGACAGCGGCGCGTAGGCGTACCAGCCGAAGTCGGCCGCGCCGCTGGGCGTGAGGAAGCCGGAGACGGCGATGAGCGACCCGAAGGAGAACAGCCAGTACGACAGGGCGTTCAGCCGCGGGAAGGCGACGTCCGGGGCACCGATCTGCAGCGGCATGATCAGGTTCGCGAACGCGAAGAACAGCGGCGTCGCGAACATCAGCAGCATGACCGTGCCGTGCATCGTGACGAGCTGGTTGTACTGCTCGGGCGAGAGGTACTGCAGGCCCGGTTGCGCCAGCTCCCCGCGCATCAGCATGGCCATCAGCCCGCCGAGCATGAAGTAGGCGAACGAGGTGACCATGTACATCAGGCCGATGGTCTTGTGGTCGGTGGTCCGCAGCAGGTTCGAGACCCGCGAGCCCTTCTCGACCTCGCGAGCCGGGCTGGGCCGGCTCACGATCGGTGCTGGCGCGATCGTCACAGCGCGAGCTTAGACCGTGCCGCGGGCGGACCTCACGCCGACGCCGGGGCTCGGGATCACGGTGCGGTCACGGTGCGGTCACGCCGCCCGCAGCCAGCTGCTGACCTGCACGGACACGGTGACCCGGACCGGTTCCGCGAGCCCGGCCAGGCCGGCCGCGACGGCGCCGGGCGGCTGGTGCCGGGCGTGCGGGCCCATCCCGACGAGGGTGGCCACGGCCGGCCGCGGCAGCTCGAGGACCTCCCGGTGGACCGTCACCGCCCCCGGCTCCAGGTGGGGGGCCAGCGTGCCCGCCAGGCGGGCGTCCTTGTCGGGGTCCACGCGCAGCAGGCGCAGCGGGCCCACCAGCTCCGCGAGGTGGTCCGGCCCCGGCGTGACGACCACCAGCCGGCCGCCGGGCCGCAGCACCCGCGCGGTCTCGGGCCCGTTGCGGGGGGCGAAGACGCCGAGCACGCGGTCGACGGCGGCGTCGCGGACCGGCAGCCGGGCCCAGGCGTCGGCGACGACGGCGAGCACCCGCGGCGAGGCGGCGGCGGCCCGGCGGGCCGCGTACCGCGAGGCGTCCAGCACGACGCCGACCGCGCCGGGCAGCCGGTCGAGCACGGCGGCCAGGTGGTGGCCGGTGCCGCCGCCGAGGTCGAGCAGCGCGGCCGGCCGCGCCCCTGCCAGCGCCGCGTCGGCCAGCGCCGCGGTGACTCCGGCGAAGGCGCCCGAACCGAGGAAGGCCACGCGGTCGGCGACCATCTGCGCGGTGTCACCGGCCGCCGGCGCGCGCCCCGGCGGGAGGAGAGTGACGTGCCCCTGCCGGGCGCGGTCGAACGCGTGCCCGGCCGCGCAGCGCAGGCCCGTGTCGTCGTCGACCGGCGCGAGCGGTGCGGCGCACACCGGACAGGCCAGCAGGGCGACCGCGGCGGCGGGGAACGGCCGCCGTCCGCTCACCGGGGGATCCGGTGCAGGGTGACGTCGCGCAGCGCGCCGTCCTCGGCGACGGCGGTGAGGTACGTGCCGTGCGGCTGGCGGCGGCGGTCGGTGGGCGAGCCCGGGTTGAGCAGCCGCAGGCCGGTCGCAGCGGTGGTGTCCCACGGGATGTGGCTGTGCCCGAAGACCAGCACGTCGGTGTCGGGGAAGCGGGCCGCGCAGCGGGCCTCGCGGCCCTTCGCGTCGCCGGTCTCGTGGACGACGGCGAGCCGGACCCCCTCGACCTCCGCCCGGGCGACCTCCGGCAGGCGGGTGCGCAGCGGCCCGTGGTCGTTGTTCCCGTGCACCGCCAGCAGCCGCCGGGCGCGCCGCTCGATCTCGTCGAGGAGGGCGACGTCGACCCAGTCGCCGGCGTGCACCACCAGGTCGGCGGCCTCGACGGCCTCCCACAGCACTCCGGGCAGGTCGCGCGAGCGCCTGGGGACGTGCGTGTCGGCCGTCATGACCAGCGAGAGGGGCACGGATCGATGGTCGCAGGCCGGCTCGACGCCGTCCGCTCGACACCGTCCGGTCAGCGCCGGTCGGCCGCCATCGCCCTGAGGCGGGCGTTGTAGGCCTCGAGCTCCGCGTCCTCGGTGCGGTCGGCGGCGCGGTCCAGGCGCCGGGCGCGGCGCTCCTCCGAGCGCATCCAGGAGAACAGGACGACGGCGAGCACCAGCGCGGTCGGCAGCTCGCCGAAGGACCAGGCGATGCCTCCGGCCACGCCCTGGTCCTGCAGCGGGTCGATCCCCCAGCCGGCCGGCGGCTCGGCGAAGCTGTCGACCACCAGCGAGGTCGCCATCATCACGGCGACACCGAAGAAGGCGTGGAAGGGCACCGGCGCGAGCAGCTCGAGCATGCGGCCGCCGTGGCCGGTCTGCCGGGGCCACGGGTCCTGCGCGAGCACCGGCCCGAAGAACAGCAGCCCGGTGACGACGAAGTGGCAGAGCATGAACTGGTGCCCGACGGGCGAGGACATCAGGGCGTCGAAGACCGGGGTGAAGTAGATGCCGTAGAGGCTGGCGATGAACAGCGGCACGGTGAACAGCGGTGAGGCGACCGCCTGCGCCGGCCGGCTGTGCAGCCCGTCGAGCAGCAGCGCCCGCGGCGCCCCGGCCACTCCCTTGCCGCGGGGCAGCGCGCGCAGCGCGAGCGTGACCGGCGCCGCGACCAGCAGCAGCAGCGGCGAGAGCATCGACAGCACCATGTGCTGGGTCATGTGGACGCTGAACAGCACCATGCTGTAGCCGTTGAACCACGTGCCGGTGACCGCGACGATCGACAGGGTGCCCGCGGCCCAGGCGGCGGTCCGCCACCACGGCCAGGACACCCCGCTCCGGCGCAGCCGGGCGACGCCGACCAGGTAGAGGACCAGGCCGAGCAGGCTGAGCACCGGCAGCACCGACCACGCGTCCAGGTGCGGCAGGAACAGCCGCCCCGGCGACGGCGGTTCGCCGGGAACCCACATGCCCGAGTGGTGCCCGTGGTCCACCGCTTGCCTCCAGCCCCTGCCGACGTCGCCGTCCACTGTCCCACCTGGTGACGCGCTGCAGCGGCCGCCCTTCAGGGGCCCGCGCCGAGCCTGCGAGGCGTGGGGGGAAGGGTGGTCCTTCTTCAGTCGTGGACGGGGGCCTCGTGCGCGGCGTGGGTGGCGGGCTCGAGCTGGAACGTGCAGTGCGCCACGTCGAAGCAGTCACCGAGGCAGGCGCACAGGTCGTCGAGCACGCGGCCGCCGTGGCCGCCGGCGAGGGCCTCGTCGCTGACCACGACGTGAGCGGAGAGCACCGGCAGCCCCGAGGTGATCGTCCAGGCGTGCAGGTCGTGCACGGCCAGCACGCCGTCGACCCCCAGGATGTGGGCGCGCACCTGGTCGAGGTCCACCCCGCGCGGGGCCGCCTCGAGCAGCACGTCGAGGGCCTCGCGCAGCAGTGACCAGGCGCGGGGCAGGACCAGGGCTCCGATGAGCAGCGAGGCCACCGTGTCGGCCGGCGTCCACCCGGTGAGCGCGATGGTCAGCGCCGCGACGATCACGGCCACCGAGCCCAGGGCGTCGGAGAACACCTCGAGGTAGGCGCCGCGGATGTTCAGCGACTCCCCCCGCCCTCGGTGCAGCAGCCCCAGGCCGATCAGGTTCACGAGCAGGCCGGCGACGGCGGCGACCAGCATCACCGGCGCGTGCACGTCGGCCGGGGCGGAGACCCGGCGCACCGCCTCGACCACCACGTAGCCGCCGACGCCCAGCAGCAGCAGGCCGTTGGCGACGGCGGCGAGGATCTCGACCCGCTGCCAGCCGAAGGTGCGCCGCCCGCGCGGCGGCCGCTGGGCGAGCGAGACGGCACCCAGGGCCAGGCCGATGCCCAGCGCGTCGGTGGCCATGTGCCCGGCGTCGGCCAGCAGCGCGAGCGACCCGGAGACGACGGCCCCGGCCACCTCGGCGCCGAGGACGGCGAGGGTGAGCGCCAGCACCCACGCCAGCCGGCGGCGCTGACCGGCCGCGGCCGTGCCGTGGAGACCGTGGTCGTGACCGGAGGAGTGACCGTGCGCGTGCCCCGCACCCATCAGCGGCTCACCTCCCCGGGCCGTACCCCCCGGGAAGTGTGCCCGACGTCGGCCTCCCTGCAGGGGCCGCCACGAGCGTGCGAGTGGCGGGAAGCAGGGAGGTCCTCCCTCAGATGTCGACGCCGCGCTCCCGCAGCCACGGGATCGGGTCCACCTTGGTGCCGTTCAGCCCGCCCACGTGCACCTCGAAGTGCAGGTGCGGTCCGGTCGACTGGCCGCGGTTGCCCAGCAGCGCGATCGTGTCGCCGGCGCGGACCACCTGGCCGGGTGCGACGAGGATCTCCTCCATGTGCCCGTAGACGGTGACGTCGCCGTTCTCGTGCTGGATGTAGATCACGTTCCCGTAGCCGCTGGCCGGTCCGGCCTCCAGGACGACGCCGTCCATGGCCGCGTACTCGGGGGTGTACATGGGCGCGGCCAGGTCGATGCCGGAGTGCATGGTTCCCCAGCGGGGTCCGAAGCCGCTGGTGAGCCGGGCGCCCTGGACCGGGAGGACGGCCCGGGGGCGGGCGGCCTCGGCGAGGGCGAGCTCGGTCAGCTGGTCGGCCTCCTGCTGGGCGACCGCGGCGGCGTACCGCTCCATGTCCCGGGTGGTCCGGCTGGCGGCCATCTCGGCGAGCTGCGCGGCCTCGGCGACGACCGGCGCCGGGGCCTCGGGCGCGGTGTCCTCGATGCCCAGGGCGCGGGCGACGCTCACCGACTCGCCGACCGGCTGCGCAGGCTCGGCCGACGCCCTCGTCTCCGCGCCGGCGACCACGCCGAGGCCGGCGGCGGTGACCAGCGCGGCGGCCAGGTAGACGACGGGACGGCGGCGGGCCAGCGCGGTGCGGTGCCGCCCGCGACCGGCCCGGACGACCGGGACCGTGCACGTCTCGGCGGCCTCACCGTCGGCGGCCTCAGCGTCAGCGTCGGCGGCGGGCTCGTCGGCGGGGGCGGGAACCACGACCGGCGCGGCGGCCTCGTCCGCGACCTCCCCGAGGCCGGCCAGCGCCGTGGCCTCCGCCTGACCGGTGAGGTCCGCGAGGTCCTCCGGCGCGGTCAGGTGGGTGCGGTCGTCGGCCTCGGCCGGAGCGGGCCGGAGCGCCCGCCTCGCCCGGAGACGGAGCGGCCACCCGCTCCCTCGTCGGCTCGTGCCCTCCGGGCGCGGACCCGGGACGATCGGTGGGACCTCGCCCGCCGGCGGTACCGGGCGAGCCGGAGCTGCCGCCGCCTTGCCGTCGAGAGGGGTGCCGGGACCCGGGACGGGTGCCGTCGCCTCGTCGAGGACGGGGTCGTGGTGGAGCTGGGACATGCACCTGACTTCCGCAGGGGGCAAGGACGTGTTGCGTGGGGTCCCGGGGAGAGGACGGCAGCCATGTAAACACGCCGTGACCGGTTCGTGATCTCTGAGGCGGGGTAGTACCTATTGCTGCTGTGGCGCAGGCCACTGACCTGCACCGTTGTCATTCGGCTCTGCGTCTAACCGATCTCACGCTGAGTGGTCGACGCGCCGTCGAACACCGATCCGGGGCGCGATGAGGCTCACCACCGGGCAGAGGCCTCTGGTCGGACCCCTCCGACGCCGAGTAAGAGGAGCCCCCCGCATGCGCGCAGTGACCTGGCACGGCCGAGCCGACGTCCGGGTGGACACCGTCCCCGACCCGACGATCCAGGACCCCACCGACGTCGTCGTCGAGGTGACGTCCAGCGGCATCTGCGGCTCCGATCTCCACCTCATCGAGGTCATGGCGCCGTTCATGAGCGTCGGCGACGTCATGGGCCACGAGCCCATGGGGATCGTCCGGGAGGTCGGCCGGGACGTGACCGCCGTCAAGCCCGGGGACCGCGTCGTCGTCCCCTTCAACATCTCCTGCGGCACCTGCTGGATGTGCTCGCAGGGCCTGCAGTCCCAGTGCGAGACCACGCAGAACCGCGAGCAGGGCTTCGGCGCCTCGCTGTTCGGCTACACGAAGCTCTACGGGCAGGTGCCCGGCGGGCAGGCGGAGTACCTGCGCGTGCCGTTCGGCAACACGCTGCCGATCAAGGTCCCCGACGGGCTGCCCGACGACCGCTGGGTCTACCTCTCCGACGTCCTGCCGACGGCCTGGCAGGCGGTGCAGTACGCGGCCGTGCCGCCCGACGGGACGCTGCTGGTCCTCGGCCTCGGCCCGATCGGTGACATGTGCACCCGGATCGCCTCCCACCTGGGCATCGAGAGGGTGTGGGCCTCCGACGTCGTCCCCGAGCGGATCGCCCGGGCCACGCGCCGCGGCACGCAGGTCATCCGCTCCACCGAGCAGGCCGAGGTGGTGCAGGCCATCCGGGACGCCACCGACGGCCGCGGGCCCGATGCCGTCATCGACGCCGTCGGCATGGAGGCGCACGGCTCACCGCTGGCCTCGATCGCGCAGAAGGCGACGGCGATCGTGCCCGACGCGATCATGGAGAAGGTCATGCAGGTGGCCGGCGTCGACCGGCTCGCGGCGCTGAACACCGCGATCGAGGCCGTGCGGCGCGGCGGGACCATCTCGCTGTCGGGTGTCTACGGCGGGGCGACCGACCCGCTGCCGCTGATGCGGATGTTCGACAAGCAGATCCAGCTGCGGATGGGTCAGGCCAACGTGTGGCGGTGGGTGCCCGACATCCTGCCGATCCTCGCCGAGGGCGACCCGCTGGGCGTCGACGACTTCGCGACCCACCACGTGCCGCTCGAGCAGGCCCCGGAGGCCTACAAGAACTTCCGGGAAAAGAAGGACGGCGCGGTCAAGGTGCTGCTCACCCCCTGACTGCGGCCGCGGAGGAGATCCGCGGGCGTCACGCCCACGGATCTCCTCCGCCAGGCCCGGCCGTCAGCCGGCGGCGTGGCGGGCGACCAGCAGGTCGACGCCGGCGTCGAGCGTCGCGCGGGCGGCCGGGGTGTCGCGGTCGACCAGCCACGTCGTCGTCGCGCCGTCGACCAGCGCGACCAGCAGCCGGGCCGGCTCGGCGACCGGCTCCCGCCACGCCGTCCCGGTCACCGCCGCGGCCCGCTCCAGCAGGTCGGTCGCCGCCGCGGCGTAGGCCCGGTACTGCTGCCGGGCGACCGGCCGCAGGGCCGGGTCGCGCACCGCGTGCAGGGTCAGCTCCAGCATCAGCTGCTCGACGCCGGGGGCCGCCTCCAGGTGGGCGAGGTAGCCGCCGGCAGCGCCCCGCAGGCAGCCGGCCAGCCCGGCAGCGGGGTCCAGCTCCGCGGTGGCGGCGGCCAGCTCCCGGCCCACGACCCGGCGGACCAGCTCGGCGAGCAGCTCGTCGCGGGAGGCGAAGGCGTAGTGGAAGCTCGCCAGCGACATCCCCGCCTCGGCGACGACGGCGCGGGTGGTGCCGGCGGCGAGCCCGTTCCGGGCCATCACCCGCAGCGCGGCCTCGGCCAGGGCCTCGCGCCGGTCGGCCACGGCCAGCCGGGCCACCTCAGGCCGGCCCGAGCACGTGGTCGAGGTGCGCGCTGCCGAGGACGCCGCCGGGGTCGAGCCGCCCGCGCAGCGCGGTGAACTCGGCGAAGCGCGGGTACCTGCCGGCCAGCGCGGCCGCGTCCAGGGAGTGCAGCTTGCCCCAGTGCGGCCGTCCGCCCACGGCGCCGGCGATCGCCTCGACGGTCCGGAAGTACTCCCCCGGCTCGCTGCGCGCCGGCACGTGGACGGCGACGTAGGCGGTCTCGCGGCCGTGGGCCGTCGACAGCGGGACGTCGTCGGCCGCGGCCACCCGCACCTCGACGGGGAACGGCACCCGCCAGTCGCTCGCGTCGACCACCCGGCGCAGCTCCGCCAGCACGGCCGGCGCGGCGTCCCGGGGCACGGCGTACTCCATCTCGCGGAACCGGACCCGCCGGCGGGAGACGAAGACGCGGTGCGCGGCGTCGGTGTACGTGCGGGGCGCCAGCGCCCCCGCGGAGAACCGCGCCAGCGGGCCGACCAGCGCGGGCACCCGCCGGCCGGTGGCCACGACGGCCGCGAGCCCGGCGTTGGCCAGCAGCTCGTCGTCCCAGAGCGCCCGCAGCCGGGGCAGCGGCGCCACCTCGGTCAGCGGCACTCGGGTGTTGCGCTTGGTCAGGCACCGGTCGGTGTGCGGGAACCAGTAGAACTCGACGTGGTCGGTGGACGACATGAACGCGTCGAAGCCCTCCAGCAGCTCCGGCAGCGCCGCCGGGCCCTCCTCGGCGCGCAGCGCGAAGGCGGGCACGGCCTGCAGGGTCACGGTGTCGAGCACGCCGAGCGCGCCGAGGGAGATGCGGGCGGCGGAGAAGACGGCCGGGTGCTCCTCGGGCGAGCAGCGCAGCACCGCACCGTCGGGCGTCACGAGCTGCAGGCCTCGGACCTGGGTGCCCAGGCCGCCGAAGGCCGCGCCGGTGCCGTGCGTGCCGGTGGACAGGGCGCCGGCGACGGTCTGCCGGTCGATGTCGCCGAGGTTGGTCAGCGCCCAGCCACGGGCGGCGAGCTCGGTGGTCAGCCGGTGCAGCGGCATCCCGGCCTGGACGGTGACCAGGCCGGTGGCGTCGACGTCGACCAGAGCGGCATGCCGGTCGAGGGCCAGCCCGACGTCGTCCGGGCGGCCGACGGCGGTGAAGGAGTGACCGCTGCCCAGCGGGCGGACCCGCCGTCCCTGCGCGGCGGCGGAGGTGAGTGCCGCGGCGATGGCGTCGGTGCCCGCCGGGTGCACGACGGTCACGCCGTCGGCCCGCTGGTCGCCCGCCCAGTTGCGCCACCGCTCGCCCACGCCGGCAGGCTATTGGGACGGTTGACCCAGTCCGTCGCGGCACAGCATGCTCCCCGACCGTGGACCGTTCCGTCAGCGAGGGCGAGAGCGCCCGGGCCCGGCTGGACGCGGCGACGGCCGACCTCGACCCGCCGCTGGCCGTGCTCGACCTCGACGCCCTCGACGCGAACGCCGCCGACCTGGTGCGCCGCGCCGGCGGCCGGCCGATCCGGGTGGCGAGCAAGTCGGTGCGCAGCCGACCGGTGCTGCGGCGGGTGCTCGCACGGCCCGGCTTCTCCGGCGTGCTCGCCTACTCGGCGGCGGAGGCGCTGTGGCTGGCCGGCGGGCACGACCCGGTGTGCGACGACGTCGTCGTCGGCTACCCCACCGCCGACCGCTCCGCCCTGCGCCGGCTGACCACCGACCCGGCGCTGGCCGGCCGCGTCACGCTCATGATCGACTCGACCGACCACCTCGACCTCGTCGACGCGGTCGCCGCCCCCGGCTCCCGGCCGCACGTGCGGGTCTGCCTGGACCTCGACGCGTCGCTGCGGGCAGCGGGCGGGCGGCTGCACGTCGGCGTCCGACGGTCCCCGGTGCACACCCCGGCACAGGCGGCCGCGCTGGCCCGTGCCGTCGTGCAGCGGCCGGGATTCCGGCTGGTGGGCCTCATGGCCTACGAGGCGCAGGTGGCCGGGGTGCAGGACGCGCCCCCCGGGCGGCCGCTGCGCGGGCTGGCGGTACGCCGGGTGCACGCGATGTCCGTGCGGGAGCTGCGCGGGCGGCGGGCAGCCGCCGTCGCCGCCGTGCGCGACGTCGCGGAGCTGGAGTTCGTCAACGGCGGCGGCACCGGGAGCCTGGAGTCGACGGCGGCCGACCCCGCGGTCACGGAGGTGGCGGCCGGGTCGGGGCTGTACTCCCCCGCCCTGTTCGACGGGTACCGCGCCTTCCGCGGCCGGCCCGCCGCGCTGTTCGCCCTGCCGGTGACCCGCCGCCCGGCGCCCGGGACGGTCACGGTGGCCGGCGGCGGGTGGATCGCCTCGGGGCCGCCCGGTGCCGACCGGCTGCCGGTCCCGGTGCACCCGGCGGGGCTGCGGACCACCGGGACCGAGGGCGCCGGCGAGGTGCAGACGCCGCTGCGCGGGGCCGCGGCCGACCGGCTGGCGATCGGTGACCGCGTGTGGTTCCGCCACGCCAAGGCCGGCGAGCTCGCCGAGCACGTAGACGTCCTGCACGTCCTCGCCGGCGGGGACCTCACGGGCACCGTCGCGACCTACCGCGGCGAGGGCCGCTCGTTCGGCTGACCCACGCCCGCGGCGGGTCGTGCCACGATGGGGGTGTGACTCGCCCGACTCCGCAG
This sequence comes from Trujillonella humicola, assembly GCF_046233715.1. Classification (NCBI taxonomy): domain Bacteria; kingdom Bacillati; phylum Actinomycetota; class Actinomycetes; order Geodermatophilales; family Geodermatophilaceae; genus Trujillonella; species Trujillonella humicola. Next base: position 41,088 of record NZ_JBJNRJ010000013.1, read on the forward strand.
CGTGACGCCATCCGGATGCTGTTCGAGGACCTCGAGGGATTCCACAGCGCGCAGGACGTCTACGCCAAGCTCCGCTCGTCCGGCGGCAAGGTCGGCCTGTCCACCGTCTACCGCGCGGTGCAGTCGCTGGCCGACGACGGCGAGCTGGACTCCATCCGCACCGACAGCGGCGAGGCGCTGTACCGGCGCTGCAGCAGCCAGCACCACCACCACCTCGTGTGCCGCTCGTGCGGCCGCACCGTGGAGGTGGCCGGCCCGGCCGTCGAGCGCTGGGCCGACGAGGTGGCCGGCGAGCACGGCTTCGCCGACGTCAGCCACACCCTGGAGATCTTCGGCACCTGCGCGGACTGCCGGGCCGCCGCGAACTGACGCCTCACGCCGGTCGCAGCAGCGGCGGCGGGCCGATGCCCGCGACCGCCTCGCGGAGCTCGGCGGGCACGTCGCGGCACGGGTCGGTGGTCGGCCCGACACCGGCCACCCAGCGGGACAGCGCGGCGGCGCGCTCGGGCGCCTCGATGCCCCCCAGCCACAGCGCCGGCGACGTGGCGCCGTCCGGCGCCCGGTGCGCCACGCCCGCCAGCGCGCCGAGCGAGCACCGGCCCAGGCACCCGGCCGTGACGAGGACGGCGCCGCGGCTGCCCGCGACCGCCGCCGAGACGCCCGCCGCGCCCGCGTCACCGGCCAGCCGGTGCAGCGCCGCGCAGCGGTGGCCCTGGCACAGGATGACCAGCGGGCCGCCCGGGTCGGCCACGGCTCAGCTCCCGCTGCCGGGCCGGGACCGCCGGCCGTAGCGCTGCTCGAAGCGCTCGACCCGCCCGGCGGTGTCCATGACCCGCTGGCTGCCGGTCCAGAAGGGGTGCGAGGCCGCGGAGATGTCCACGACGACCAGCGGCAGGACCTCCCCGTCGAGCTCGACGGTCTGGCTCGTCGCGATGGTGGACCGGGTGCGGTAGGTGGCGCCGCTCGCCGCGTCGCGGAAGACGACGGTGCGGTACTCGGGGTGGATGCCGGATCGCATCAGTTCTCCTCTCGGGTGGTGGCGTGCGCGCTCTCGTCGTCCGCCGGGGTCGATGCCTCGCAGGGGTCGGCGTGCCAGTCGCCGAAGGGGTCCGGCCACCGCGACCAGGCGTCCTGACCCGCGGCCAGTTCCTCGTCGGTCAGCAGCGCGGACTCCAGCGCCGCGGTCACCACGGCCGGCGGCTGGCGGTGGCTGAGCACGACGACGTCGACGTCGCGGTCGCCGTGCAGCGGGTCCCAGCGCAGCGCGGCGGCGACGCGGCGCTCCGGGCTGACACCGGCCCACAACGCGTGGTCGTCGGGGTCGGTGGCCAGCCACGGGCCGGCGTCGCCGATGCGCAGCCCGCCACCGGCGGACTCCAGCCACAGCGCCCGGTCCGGGCGGGTGGCCAGCCAGAGCCGGCCGCGGCTGCACACCACCCCGTCGAGGAGCACGTCGAGGGCGTCGTGCAGCCGCTCGGGGTGGAAGGGCCGGTGCGCCGTCACGTGGACCAGCGCGATCCCGGCGTCCTCCTCGAGCGGTGGCTCGCCGGCCAGCAGCGGGTCGTGGGCGCTGGGGACGCGGCCGCGCCGGGCGTCGGGCCCGATGGCCGCGAGCACGTCCTCCGGCCCGCGCCGCCAGCGCTCGAGGTCGGCGCGGGGCACGCCGGGGACCATCCGGTCCAGCACCGCCTCCAGCCGGGCGGCCTGCCAGCCGTCCCGGGGCCGGCCGGCCAGGAGCACCGCGTCGGCGAAGGTCACCTGGCCGACGGCGACCTGGGCGAGCGTGCGCTCGTCGTCCGGGGTGGCGTTCAGCCCCCGGTCGGCGAGATCGTCCTCGCCGGTTGCGTCGTCCAGCCACGCGGCCGCGTCGAGGACGGCGACGACCGCCTCGACCCGCACCGAGTCCCCGGCGGTCTCCACCGCGCCGTCGTCGAGGACCACCGCGTCCAGCGCCCAGCACAGGTGCTCCGGCTCGAGCGCCGGGTCCAGGTGGACGACGATCCGCGTCACCTCCACCCGCCGGGCGAGGGTGCGCAGCAGCGGCAGGAGGTCCAGCCGCAACGTGCAGCTGACGCAGCCGTGGGCGAGCTCGAGCGCCTCGCGCGCGGTCCGGGGCCCGCCGGGCCCGTGCTCGGTCACGGTGCGCAGCACGACCCCGGACCCGAGGTCGCGCACGTCGTGGTGGACGACGACCGTGCCGGGTCGTGCGGTGCCCAGCGCCCCGGCAGCGGCGCCGGTGAGCGCGCGGTCGAGGCCGGTCACGAGCAGGACGGGGGTGCGCTGGTCCGTCGGCATGCCCCCACCCTATCCGGAATGGGAATCGTTCTCGCTAGGGTGGTGGCACCTACCGAGGAGGAACCATGTCGACCTACTGCGAGGTGACCGGCCGCAGGCCCGGCTTCGGCCGGTCGGTGAGCCACTCGCACCGGCGGACGCCGCGGCGCTTCGACCCGAACCTGCAGAACCGCCGGTTCTGGCTGCCCAGCGAGAACCGCTACGTGCGCCTGACCGTCTCCGCCAAGGGCATCAAGACCATCGACGTCCAGGGCATCGAGGCCGTCGTCGCACGGTTGCGCCGGACCGACCCCGCAGTGCGGCGGCGGCTCGGCGCGGGGCGAGGTGCCTGATGGCGCGAGCGACCGACATCCGGCCGATCGTCCGGCTCAAGTCCACGGCCGGCACCGGCTACACCTACGTGACCCGCAAGAACCGGCGCAACGACCCCGACCGGCTCGTGCTGCGCAAGTACGACCCGATCGTGCGCCGGCACGTCGACTTCCGCGAGGAGCGCTGATGGCCAAGACCTCGAAGATCGCCGCCGACGCCCGCCGCCGCGCGGTGGTGGCCCGGTACGCCGAGCGGAGGGCGGCGCTGCGCGAGGCCGCCCGCACCGCCGCGACCGCGCAGGAGCGGGCGGCCGCCCGCCCGGCGCTGCAGCGGCTGCCCCGCGACGCCAGCCCGACGCGGCTGCGCAACCGCGACGTCGTCGACGGCCGCCCGCGGGGGCACCTGCGCGACTTCGGCCTCTCGCGGGTGCGCTTCCGCGAGATGGCCCACCGCGGCGAGCTGCCCGGCATCCGGAAGTCGAGCTGGTGACCGGGCAGCGGCGGCCGCCGGCGCGGCGCCGGCGGGAGCTGCCCGAGCCGTTCGTCTGGCACGACGTCGCCGTGCTGCGCACGTACCTGTCCGATCGCGGCAAGATCCGCTCGCGGCGGGTGTCCGGCCTGTCGGCCCAGCAGCACCGCCTGGTCGCCCGGGCCGTCAAGAGCGCCCGGGAGATGGCACTGCTGCCCTGTCCCACCTCCCGCCGCTGACCGGACACGGCGAGCGGGGAGCCCCCTCGCGGGCGCCCGCTATGGCAGGGTCTCCGGCTCGGAACGGCAATCGTTCCTAAGCGACCGACGGAGGGTCCGTGTCCACCGCAGCACCGGCGACCGCCCCCGGTCCCGCGACCACCGCGCCGCGGCGCCGGGGGCCCCACTCCGGCGACGTCCTGCTGGTCGTCCTCGGCCTCATCGCCGTCCTGCACTTCCTGCGGCCGGCGGTGTTCGACGAGCCGGCCGTCCAGGCCTGGTCCACGGTGTTCGTGGCCGTGTGCCTGCAGGCGCTGCCCTTCCTGGTGTTCGGCGTGCTGCTGTCGGCGGCGATCAGCACCTTCGTCCCGGCGTCGTTCTTCACCCGGGCCCTGCCCCGCCGGCCCGCCGCCGCCGTGCCCGTGGCCGGGCTGAGCGGAGCGGTGCTGCCGGGCTGCGAGTGCGCCTCGGTCCCGGTGGCCGGCAGCCTGATGCGCCGGGGGGTTCCGCCCGCCGCCGCCCTGGCCTTCCTGCTCTCCGCGCCGGCGATCAACCCGGTGGTCCTCGTGGCGACGGCCGTCGCCTTCCCCGGGCAGCCGGAGATGGTCCTGGCGCGCTTCGTGGCCTCGGTGCTGGTGGCCCTGGTCATGGGTTGGCTGTGGGCGTCGTTCGGCCGGCCCGGGTGGCTGCGGCTGCGCGAGGGGCACGTCCCCGCCCCCGGCGAGCGCCGGCTGGAGACCTTCCGCGCCGGCGTCCAGCACGACCTGCTGCACGCCGGCGGTTTCCTCGTCGTCGGCGGCCTGACCGCCGCGACCCTCAACACCGTCGTCCCGCGGGCGTGGCTCGACGCCGTCGCCGACTCCCCGGTGCTGTCGGTGCTCGTCCTGGCCGCGCTCGCCGTCGTCCTGGCGATCTGCTCGGAGGCCGACGCGTTCGTCGCGGCGAGCCTGGTGGGCTTCTCCCCCACCGCCAAGCTGGTCTTCCTCGTCGTCGGGCCCGCGGTCGACGTGAAGCTCATCGCCCTGCAGGCCGGCACGTTCGGTCCCCGCTTCGCGGCCCGCTTCGCCCCCGTCACCCTGGTCGTCGCCGTGCTCGCCGCGGTCGCCGTCGGCGCCGTCCTGCTGTGAGGAGGCCGTCGTGGACCGCATGACCTCGCACGCCGTCCTGCTCCTGCTGGGCGGGTACGTCCTGCAGGTGGCGCTGACCGACGCCCACCTGGCCTACGTGCAGGGCGCTTTCCGGCCGTTCCTGCTGATCGCGGCGGTCGTGCTGCTGGCCGTCGCGCTGCTCGGGCTGCTGCGGGTGTGGCGGCAGCGGAGCACGGCCGACGACGACCCCGAGGGAGAGGACCACACCCCCGACGGCCACGACCACGACGACGACGAGCACGGTCACGCGCACGGCGCGCCGCGGGTGGCTTGGCTGCTGGTGGCACCGGTCGTCGTCCTCGCCCTGGTGGCCCCACCGGCGCTCGGCTCGTTCACCGTGGCCCGGCAGACCACGCCGGCGGAGGTGCCGACGGGCGCGGTCGCCGACTCCCTCGGCCCGGACGACGAGGGGCAGGACCACCGCACCCTGCCGCTCGTCCAGTACCGCTGGCGCGCGCTGCACGACGACGTGTCGCCGCTGGAGGGCCGGCAGGTCCGGCTGACGGGCTTCGTCGTCCCGCGGGAGGGCGGCGGCTGGTACGTGGCCCGGATCCGCATCTCCTGCTGCGCGGCCGACGCCGTCGGGGTCACCGTCGTCGTCGACGGGCCGCAGGGCGACCTGGTGCCCGACCAGTGGGTCGAGGTCGTCGGCACCTGGGCGCCTCCGGTGACCCACCCGAGCCTGGGCTTCCCCGAGGCGGTCATCGCACCGGTCGACGTCCGGCCGATCGAGACACCCGCCGACCCCTACGTCTTCTGATCCGGCGCGGTCAGGACCGGGCCGCCCGGACCGGGTCGTCGAGCGGGCGGAGCCGCTCGCCGCGGCACGGACCTCCCCATCCGGAGCCAGGTGAGGCTACCCTAAGCCGACCCGCCGGCGGCTGCCGCGCGGACCACCCTCGTGCCGCCGGACGGGCGCCGTCCACCGCCGATCGACCGGAAGGACCCCATGCCCGCGAGCACGACGCCGCACGTCCCGACCGCCGCCGGTGGTGCCCGGTGACCGGCACCGCGGCGGCCGGCCTGCCCGTCGTCGACGTCGACCTCCCGGCGCACGAGGCGGCCGAGCTCGCCGAGGGGCTCGACCACGTCGGCGACGAGCACGCCGACACCGTGCTCCTGGTCGCCCGGGCGCTCGGCCGGCAGCCGGACGCGCGGTCGGCCGAGATCCTGGGCGTGGGGACCGACGGTCTCCGGCTGGCCGTCGCGGGCCCCGACGGCGCCGACCGGCCGGTGCACGTCCCCTTCGCCTCGCCCGCCCGCACGTCGCTGGAGATCTACGGGGCGCTGATGGGACTGGTGGCCGCCGCGCGCGGGGTCGTCGGCGCCGGCGAGCCGCTCACCTCGATCGAGGCCGAGCACCTCGAGGACCAGCGGATGACCACCGTGGCCGCGACGGTCGCCGCCCGCCGCCTGCTGGCGCCGAACCTGCTCGAGCTGACGCTGGCCGGGCTCGCCCCGCTGCCGGTGCGGGGCGGGGACGAGTACGCCGTCCTGATGCCCGATCCGCCGGCCGAGGTGCTCAGGACCGGCTTCACCGCCGCCGACATGGCGGGGATCCCGCTGGAGGACGCACCCCGCGCCGCCTACACGATGCGTTCGCGGCGGGCCGCCGTCGGCGAGGGTGTCGTGTGGCTGGTGCTGCACGGCGACGAGGGGGCGGTGAGCAGCCGCCTGGCCGCCGCCGGGCCGGGCGCTCCGGTCGCGGTGTGGGGCACCCGCCGCAGCTACGCCCCGCCGGAGGGCGTCCGCACCCACCTGCTGGTCTGCGACGAGACGGCGCTGGGCGCCGTCGCCGCCGTCCTGGACGGGCTGCCCGAGGAGGCCCGGGCGGTGGTCGTGGCCGAGACGGCCGATGCCGGCGTCCGGATCGAGCTCCCGACCCGCCCCGGCGTCGAGCTGCGCTGGGTCCACCGGTCGGGCGCGGCGCCGGGCACGACCCCCGCGCTGCTCGACGGCGTGCGGGCGGCGCTGGCCGGGAGCCCGGTGCTGGACGACCTCGACGGGCTGTTCGTGTTCGGCGCCGGGGAGGCCGCGCGCATGCGCGAGCTGCGCACCACCCTGCGGCGCGAGACGGGCCTGGCGCGCGACCGGGTCCGGCTGACCGGCTACTGGAACGCCGCCCGCTGACTCCGGCGGCTCAGACCCGGGAGCGGGCCAGCAGGTACACGAAGTACGGCGCGCCGATGACGGCGACGGCCAGGCCCGACGGCAGCTCCGAGGGGGCCAGCACCGTGCGGCCGACGACGTCGGCCACGCCGAGCAGGGCTGCGCCGACCAGCAGCGACACCGGCACCGAGCGCGCGTGCCGGCCGCCGACCAGCGCCCGCGCCAGGTGCGGCGCGACGAGCCCGACGAAGGCCACGACGCCGACGGCGACCACGCTGGTCGCGGCGAGCAGCGCGGCCACGGTGAGGACGAGCAGCCGGACCCGCTCGAGCCCGACGCCCACCAGCCGCGGGGTGTCCTCGTCGAGCGCCAGCAGGTCCAGCTCGCGGCGGACGGCGACGGCGAGCGGGATCGCGACCAGCAGCGTGAGCGCCACCGGCACCACCTCGCCCCAGGAGCGGCCGTAGGTCGTCCCGGAGAGGAACGTGAAGATCCGCGGCGTGTCGAAGGGGTTGGCCCGCAGCAGCAGGAAGGTCGTCACCGCCACCGAGCCGTACCAGATGCCGATCCCGATGAGGACGAGCCGGTCGGCATCCAGGCCCCGCCGCCAGGCCAGGCCGTAGACGACGGCGAAGGCGACGAGCGCACCGGCGGTCGCCGCGGCCAGCGTGGTGGCGCCGCCCGCGCCGGCGCCACCGGCGACGACGACCGCGCCCAGCCCGGCACCGCCGGTGATCCCGAGCAGGCCCGGCTCGGCCAGCGGGTTGCGGCAGGTGGCCTGCACCAGCGATCCGGACAGCGCCAGGGCCGCTCCGGCGAGCAGTGCGGCGGCGACGCGGGGGGCACGCTCGTCCAGCGCGAAGCGGATGAACGGCGAGCCCTCGCCGCCCAGCCACAGGCCGATGTCGCCGGTCCGCAGCCACGTGTTGCCGGCGAGCAGACCGAGCAGGGCGACGCCGGCCACCACCGCGACGACGACGGCGAGCACGATGCCGAACCGCCGGGCGCTGCGGGTCGGCGCACCGGAGGCCGCGGGCTGCCGCGTCGGTCCGGAGTCGCGGCTCCGGCGCGCCAGGACCACGAGCAGCAGCGCTCCGAGCAGCGTCGTGGTGATGCCGGTGGGGATGCGGATCGCCTCGTCGGCCCCCAGCACGGCGCGGATCACCGCGTCGGCCAGCACGACGACGATCGCCCCGACCAGACCCGCGGCGGGCACGAGGACGGCGTGCCGCTGCAGCGCCGGCACCACGCGCGCGAGCAGCCTGGCCACCACCGGCGCGGCCAGCCCGACGAAACCGATCGGGCCGGCCAGGGTGACCGACGCCGCCGTGAGCAGCACCGCCAGCAGGGTGCCGATGACCCGCGTCGAGCGCACCGGCACGCCCAGGACACCGGCGGTGTCGTCCCCGAGCCCGAGCAGGTCCAGCCGGCGGGCGAGCAGCAGCGCGCCCAGCGTGGCCAGCAGCACCACCGGCAGCGCCCGCTGGAAGGCCGCCATCCCCAGCTGGCTCAGCGAGCCGCCACCCCAGGCGAACAGGCCGGTCGTCTGCTGCTCGAAGAGGATGAGCAGCGCCGCCGTGCCCGACTGCAGGGCCAGCGCGACCGCGGTGCCGGCCAGGACCAGGCGGGTGGTCGAGGTGCCCCCGCCGCCGGCCAGCCCGAGCACCAGACCGGCGGCGAGCAGCCCGCCGGCGAAGGCGACCGCGCCGGAGGCGGCGATCGGGATGGTCAGCCCGAAGGCCGCCACCGCGGTGACGGCGAAGTAGGCGCCCCCGGTCACCGCCAGCGTGTCCGGTGAGGCCAGCGCGTTGCGGGCCAGGGACTGGAAGAGGGCGCCGGCCACCCCGAGGGCGAAGCCGACGGTGATCCCGGCGGCCAGCCGCGGGATGCGCGAGCCGACGAGGACGTCGCGGGTGCCGCCGTCGATGTCGTCGCGGCCGGTCAGCAGCCCGACCAGGTCCCCGGCCCCCACCCCCGACGTGCCCTGGGTGAGGTGCCAGCCCGCCACCACCAGCAGGCCGCCGAGCAGGACCAGCAGGGCGGCCGCGGCACCCACGAGACGCGCGGCGCCGGCCGGCCGCAGGGCCGCGACCGACGTCCTCGGGTCTTCGGGTGCGGCCGCCGCGGCGGCTGCCGCATCGGTGAGCGGGCCCGCGGCCACCGAGCTGCGCTCGGGGGCCGCGGGCAGGTGGTCGGGCCGGGTCACGGACCGGTCAGCTCGTCAGCAGGCCGACGTAGGCATCCAGCGCCTGCTCCGCCGAGCGCGGGCCGCCGAAGGTCCAGATCCCGGTCGGGAACGCGTAGGCGCGCCCCTCGGCCACGGCCGGGATCGACGTCCAGGCGTCGTTGCCCTCGAGCAGCGGCAGGATCTCGTAGTCCGGCGTCTCGGTCCCGGTGTAGAAGAAGGTGGCGTCGCCGACCTGCCGCATCCCCTCGATGTCGGTCGAGCCCAGGCCGTACTGCTCGTCGACCGGGCCGGTCCAGGCGTTGGTGAGGCCGAGCTCCTCGCCGAGCTCACCGAACAGCGAGCCCTGCCCGAACGGCCGGAAGGTGACGTTCCCGCCCTGGGCGTAGCCGTCGAAGTACACGAAGTCGGTGACGGTGACGTCGGCGTCCTCCACCGTCTGCTTGGCCTCCTCGAGCGAGGCCTCGAACTCCTCGAGCACCGTCTCCGCGCGGTCGGTCCGCCCGGTCGCCTCGGCGATCGTGGTGAACGTGTCCTGCATGTTCTGGATGGGGTCGGCCGCGTCGGCGCCGACCGTGGCCAGCACCGGGACGTCGTACTCGTCCAGCCGCGCGATCAGCGGGTCGTCCGGGTAGGTCTCGACGATCACCAGGTCCGGGTTCGTCGCGAACAGCGCGTCGAGGTTGGGCTCGCCGCGCTGGCCGACGTCCTCCACCCCGTCGGGGAGCTCCTCGGCGGTGTTCCACAGCGAGTAGCCCTCGGGGTCGGCGACGGCGACGGGCGTGAGGCACAGCGAGAGGACCATCTCGGTCTGCTGCCACTCCAGCACGGCCACCCGCTCGGCGGGGGCGTCGAGCTCCACGGTGCGCCCGATCGCGTCGGTGACGCTCACCGGGTCGGTCGACGGCTCGACGCCGTCGCAGCCCTCGGCGCCGGACGTGGCCCCGGCCTCGGTGCCGCCGCCGGACTCCGAGTCGTCGGTGGTGCCGCAGGCGGTCAGCGCCATCGACGAGGCGACGACCGCGAACACGGTGCGGGTGAGGGCTCTGCTGGGCATGGGGGTCTCCTGTGTCGTACGGGGTGGTGCGGGTTCTGGGAGGGGGGGCGGGCTCAGCCGGGTGCCGGGACCGGCCGGCGGCGCCGCTCGTGGTGGCGGGCCCGGGGCTCGACGCGCAGCAGGCCGGTGTCGGGGTCGGTGTGCACCGCGATGGGCAGCTCGTAGACCGCGGACAGGTGCTCGGCCGTGAGCACGTCCTCGGGTCGGCCGGCGGCGACGATCCGCCCGCGCTGCAGCAGCACCACCGTGTCGGCGACCGTGGCGGCGTGGTTGAGGTCGTGCAGCACGACGCCGATCGCCGTCCCGTGGTCGTCGGCGAGCTGGCGGACCAGGTCGAGGGTCTCCACCTGGTAGCGCAGGTCGAGGTGGTTGGTCGGCTCGTCCAGCAGGAGGACGCCGGTGTCCTGCGCCAGGCAGGTGGCCAGCCACACGCGCTGCAGCTCTCCGCCGGAGAGCTGGTCGATCGGCCGGGCCCCCATCGCCGACACCCCGGTCAGCGCCATCGCGGAGTCGATGGCGGCGCGGTCGGCGTCGTCGAGCGCCGCGAAGCGCCGCCGGTGCGGGTGCCGGCCGAAGGAGACGACGTCGCGCACGCCCAGGCCGGAGGGGTGCGGCCTGGACTGGGACAGGAGGGTCACCCGGCGGGCGAACTCGCGGGCGGACAGCGGGGCGGCGTCCTCGAGCCGGTCGCCGGCGTCCCCGACGCTGATCCGCCCCGCGTCGAGCGCGTGCAACCGCGCCAGCGAGCGCAGGACGGTGGACTTGCCGCTGCCGTTGGGGCCCAGCAGCGCGGTGACCGCGCCCGGCCGCATCCGCACCGAGACCCCGTGGACGACGGTGGTGCCGGAGTAGCCGAGGACGAGGTCGTCACCGTGCAGGGCCATCGCCGCCATGGTCGGTGAGGCTAACCTAACTACTCGCGAGACTCCACGCCGGTCCGCCGATCACCCGGGGACGTGGCTCCCTGGAGACACGACGACGGGCTCCCCCGCTGGAGCCGGGGGAGCCCGTCGCCGAGCAGCAGCCGGGGGTCAGCCGGTGACCACCGCGATCTCGTTCGGGGTCACGTCGAGCTCGCCGGTGGCGAGGACCTCACCGGTGGCCAGGTCCACGGCGTGCACCGCGTTCGCGGCGGGCTCGGTCACGTAGGCGATGCCGTCGTGGACCTTCAGCGCCGGGTGCGGGTCCTGCCAGTCCTCCGGCCCCTCCCAGGGCGCGACCACGGGGTAGGAGGCCAGCACCTCGCCCGACCCGGGGTCGAGCAGGTGCACGTTGCCGTCGGTGGTGAGCAGCACGGCCTCGTCCTGCGGCCGGCGGGCCAGGTCGCGGAAGGTGTACTCGGCACCCTCGGGGAGCGGGACGGCCCGCAGCGAGGCGGTGGCGGTGTCGATCAGCACGACCTGGGAGAGCAGGTAGCCCTCGGCGTCGGGGTTGGTGCGGTAGTCACCCAGCGCCACCGGGGAGCTCTCGGTGGTGAAGATGTTGCCGATGCGCCCGAACTCGTCGGGGGCGTCGACCTTGGTGAACTCGCCGTCGTAGATCAGGACGCCGTCCTGGCAGCCGAACACGGCCACCTCGCCGGCGACGGTGCCCTCGCCGTGCACGCCCGGGCACTCCTCGTTGCGGGCGACCTCCTCGCCGGAGGGGTCGAGCACCCGCACGCCGGTCCGCGCCTCCTCGGTGCCCAGGGTGGACAGCAGGCTGCCGTCCTCGAGCTCGATGGCCACGCCGTGGTGGGCCTCCTCCGACTCCCAGGTCTGCGTCTCGGGCAGCCCGTCGGCGTCGAGCAGGTCGGCGGTGGCGAAGGAGGTGATGTCGCCGGTGCCGTCGGCGAAGAGCACCGTCCGGTCACCGTGGACGACGACGTGCCCGGCCTCCTCGGCCTCGAAGACGTCGTCGGTCAGCTCGGAGTCCGCGGCGTAGGAGGTGCCGCCGTCGGTCCACACGCCGGTGTCGAGGACCTGGAAGCCCTCGGCGGTCGTCACCATCACGTGCCGGCCGTCGCCGGCGGGGTTGACGCGCAGGAACCCGTCCATCTCGTGGTCGCCGACGACCTCGAGGGTCGTGCCGTCGAGCACGAGCAGACCACCGTCGTAGGTGAGCGTGACCCGCGGCTGCGGCGCGGGCAGCTCGGTCGCGGACGAGGCGGGGGAGGTGTCGGCCGACGAGGTCGACGCCGGCGCGGAGGAGGTCGAGCCCGCGGCGCCGGAGTCGGAGTCCGACGAGCACGCGGCCGGGAGCAGGCCCGCGGCGCCGAGCGCCGACAGGCGGATGAGGGAGGGACGTGCAGTGATCATGCGGAGGAGCATAGCGGGAATGATTCTCATTCTGCACACCGGGGGTCACCGCAGGCCCGCCACGATGTCCTCGGTGTTGGCCCGCATCATCTGCAGGTAGGTCTCGGCTCCCCCGCCCGCGGCGGTGAGCGACTCGGTGAACAGCGGGACGACGGCGACGTCCAGACCGGCCTGCTCGGCGAGCACCTGCACCAGGCGGTCGGGTTGCGAGGAGTCGGCGAAGACGGTGCGCACCCCCGCCTCGCGCACGGCCGTGGCCAGCTCGTCCAGGTCGCTGGCGCTGGGCGAGGCCAGGGTCGTGCCGCTGGGGATCACCGCGCCGACGACCGTGAACCCGAAGCGCTCGGCGAGGTAGCCGAAGACGTGGTGGTTGGTCACCAGGTTCCGCCGGCCGGGCGGGATCAGGGCGAACTGCTCGGCCATCCACGCCTCCAGGTCGGTGACCTCGGCGCGGTAGCTCGCGACGTCCTCGGCCAGCCGGTCGGCGTCGATGCCGTCGACCCCGGCGAGGTCGGCGCCGAGCGCGTCGACCACGGCGAGCATCTGCCCGGGATCGGTCCAGAAGTGCGGATCGGTGCCCGATTCGTCCTCGGCGGTCCACTCGACGGGCTGCACCGAGTCGCCGGCCTCCACCACCCGGACGCCGTCCTCGCGCGCCGCCTCGACGTGGCGGGCGACGCCCTCCTCCAGGCCGAGCCCGTTCGCGACCAGCAGGTCGGCCTCGCGCATCCGGGCGGCCTCCTGCGCCGACACCTCGAAGGAGTGCGGGTCGGCACCCGGAGGCATGAGCGTCACCACCTCGGCCTGGTCGCCGACGAGCTCGGCGACGACGTCGCCGAGGATGTTCGTGGTGACCACGACCAGCGGCCGGCCGTCCCCGTCGGTGCCGCACCCGGCCAGTGCCGCCGCCGCCAGCAGGGCGCCGGCGAGCGCTCCCGCGAGCCGCCTCATCGCCCGGTCTCCGCGAGGTGGACGGGCGCGACCTCGGCCGGGAAGGTCCGCGCAAGGCGGGCGCCGTCGGCGTAGTCGATCTCCAGCAGCATGTTGCCGGCGGGGTCGTTGACGTACGCCCGGTTCGCGTCGACCTGCAGGTCCACCTCGTCCAGCCGGTCGACCGGCAGCAGCGGCTCGGTGGCCGCCACCGGCTCGCCCGGCGTGAGGACGACGACCCGCCCGGCGCTGTCGATCCCGACGACCCGGTCGTCGGGATCGCTGGCCGCCACCGCCCGCACCCAGGGCGTGTCGGTGGGCAGGAGCTCCCAGCTGCGTGCCCGGGTGTCGAGCACCCAGACGCCCCGCTGACCCGCCACGGCGGCCACGACGGGCCGGCCGGGCCGGTTGTCGAAGGCGCCGGCGCGCTCCTCGTCGGGCACGGGCTCCGGATAGGGGATGCGCTCGAACTCCAGCCCGTCGTCCGACTCGGTGGCCAGGACGGCGCCGTCGGCGCAGGACACCACCACACCGACCCGCGTCGGGTGCCCGCCGCGCGGCTCGGCACACTCGGCCTCGGCGCCCAGCGGCTCGCCGTCGGCGTCCAGGGCGATCACCGAGTCGGCCGTGGTCGCGACCAGCCGGCGCCCCAGCGGCACCAGGGCACCGTCGTGCGGCTCGCTGCGCACGCGGGTGAGCTCCTCCACCTCCCCCTGCCCGAGGGACGCCCGGTCGAGGACGACGCCGGTCCCGGTGTCGGGCGAGAAGAGGGCGGTCAGCGTCTCCGAGGAGGCCGCCCGGATCCCGCCGTCCCAGTCCAGCGTGCCGGTGACCCGCGCGGGGCCCGGTAGTAGTGCACGTGGTCGCCGTGGTCGACGGTCCACGTGCCGGTGTCGACCACGGTGAGCTCACCGGCCGGCTCCGACGCCGCGAAGACGAAGCGCCCGTCGGTGGCGACCGCGGACACGTCCCCCACCTCTCCCAGCGCGGTGGCCTCCTCGGTCAGCAGGTCCAGGGCGTGCACGGACCCTGCCTCGTCGAGGTAGGCCAGCTGGAGCTGCGGCTCGGGGAGCTCCTCGGCACCGGCGACGTACCCGTGGTCGTCGGCCGGCTCGGTCGACGAGGAAGCGGCGTCGTCGGCTCCGCCGTCGGAGCCGCAGCCGGCGACCAGCAGGACGCCGGCGAGGGCGCCGGCGGCGGCACGGGAGCGGGGACGCCGCCCGGGAGGGCGGCGGGAGGGGCGGGACACGGGAGCTCCTGACATCGAGGGGGATCAGCGCGGGACGGCGGCGCGTGCAGCGACCGAGAGGGCCACCAGGGCGACCGCGCAGGAGGCGATGGAGGCTCCACCGGCGGTGCCGGCGTGCCAGGAGAGGAGGAGGCCGCCGACGACGGCGAGCGCGCCGGCCAGGGCCCCCAGCGCCATGGTCGAGGGCAGCCGGCGGGTCCACTGGCGGGCCGCCGCAGCGGGGGCCAGCAGCAGCGCGACCACGAGGAGGGTGCCCAGCGCCTGGTAGGACACCACCACCGCGGCGCTGACGGCCAGCACCATGACGGCGTGCGCCAGGCGCGGCCGCAGACCGAGCGTGGCAGCGGTGCGCTCGTCGAAGCTCAGGGCCACGAAGGCCCGGTGGAACAGCAGGCACACCGCGCCGAGGACCACGAGGCCGACGGCCAGCAGCACCAGGTCCGAGCGCCGCACGGCGAGCACGTCGCCGAACAGGATCGCGGTGACGTCGGTGGCGAACGACCTGGACCGCGACACGATCAGCACGCCCAGCGCGAGCATGCCGACGAAGAGCAGCCCGATCGCGGTGTCGGACGACAGCCGGGCCCGGCGGGCCACGACGCCGACCCCGATGCTCATGAGGCCGGCACTGACCGCGGCCCCGGCCACCGGGGGGCCAGCCGGTCAGCGTCGCGACCGCGACGCCGGGGAGCATCCCGTGCGACAGCGCCTCCCCCAGGAACGCCATGCCCCGGACGACGACCCAGGTGCCGACGACGGCGCACGTCACCGCGGCGAGGACGCCCCCGAGGAGCGCGCGCTGCATGAACGGGACCGTGAAGGGGTCGAGGAGCCAGGACACCGGGCGAGCGTAACGGGAACGATTCTCGCTCTTGCTAGGGTGGCCCGGTGCCTGCCGCCGCGATCGAGCTCGACGACCTCAGCGTGCGCCGCGGCTAGACCCTGGCGCTCGACGGGGTGTGCGCCCGCCTGCCCGCCTCGGCGGTGACCGCCGTCGTCGGGGCCAACGGCGCGGGCAAGTCGACCCTGCTCGACGTCCTCGCCGGCGTCCTGCGCCCCAGTGCCGGCCGGGTCGACGGGCTGTGCGGACGCACGGTCGCCTACGTCCCCCAGCGCAGCGCCGTGCCCGACCACCTGCCGCTGACCGTCGGGGACACGATCGCCATGGGGCGGTGGCGCGAGCGGGGTCCGTGGCGGCGGCTGCGTGCGGCCGACCGGGCCCTGGTCGCGGAGGCGGCCGGGCACCTGGGCCTCACCGACCTGCTGGTGGCGCCGCTGTCGGGCGTCTCCGGCGGCCAGCGGCAGCGTGCCCTGCTGGCCCAGGGACTGGTCGCGCGGGCCGACGTCCTGCTGGTCGACGAGCCGACCGCCGGGGTGGACGCCGCCACCCAGCAGGCCGTGCTGCAGGCGCTGGCCGCGGAGGCCGGGCGCGGCGCCGTCGTCGTGCACGCCACGCACGAGCCGGCCGCCGTCGAGCGTGTCGACACCGTGCTCGCCCTCACCAGCGGCCGCATCGACGGTGCACTGTCCGGCTACGGGCGGCGGTAGCGCACCAGGCGGGCCGAGTTGCCGGCCACGGCCACGCTCGAGGCGTTGTGCAGGACCGCCGCGAGCACCGGGGACAGCGCTCCCCCGGCGCCGAGCAGCAGCCCGACGCCGTTGACCGCGATGGACAACCCGTAGTTCTGCCGGACCACCTGCAGGGTGCGGCCGCCGAGGTCGCGCAGGTCCAGCAGCCGGCGCAGGTCGTCCCCGACCAGGGCGACGTCGGCGGTCTCCACCGCCACGTCGGTGCCGGAGATCCCCATCGCGATGCCGATGTCCGCGGCGGCCAGGGCCGGCGCGTCGTTGGTCCCGTCCCCCACCACGGCCACCGTGTAGCCGGCAGCCCGGAGCGCGGTGACGACGTCCTGCTTGTCCTCCGGCAGCGACTCCGCGCGCCACTCGTCGATGCCGAGCTCCGCGGCGACGGCGGCGGCAGTGACCGCGTGGTCACCGGTGAGCATGACGATCCGGCGCACCCCGGAGGCCTGCAGAGCCGCCAGCACCTCCGCGGACTCCGGCCGGATCTCGTCGCGCAGGCTCACCAGGCCGACCAGCTCGCCGTCCACCGCGAGCAGCAGCGGGGTCTCCCCCGCCGCCCGCAGATCCGCGAGCCACGTCCGGGCGTCGTCCGCCACCGGCACACCCTCGGCGGCCATCAGCGGCTCGCTGCCGAGCAGCAGCACCCGGCCGTCGGCCTGCGTGCGCATCCCCAGGCCGAGCAGGACCTCGCACTCCTCGTGCGGCGGGATGAAGACGTGCCGCTCCTCGGTGGAGCGGATGACGGCCTGCGCGAGCGGGTGCCGGGAGTGGATCTCCGAGCTGGCGGCGTAGCCGAGCACCTGCTCGGGCGTCCAGCCGTCGGAGAAGGAGACGACGTTGGTGACGACGGGCCGGCCGACGGTGAGCGTGCCCGTCTTGTCGAACACGACGGCGTCCACCCGCCCGGCCGCCTCGAGGTGCGCGCCGCCCTTGACCAGCACGCCGCGGGAGGCGCCGTTGCCGATGGCGGCGCTGACCGCCGTCGGGGTGGACAGGCCGACCGCGCAGGGGCAGGCGATGAGCAGCATGGTCATGGCCCGGCGGACGTCCCCGGTGACCGCCCAGGTCAGCGCGGACAGCGCGAAGGACGCGGGCACGAAGCGCCGGGAGAAGGAGTCGGCGACGGTCTGGATCGGGGCGCGGTCGTCCTGCGCCGCCTCGACGCGGGCGATGATCCGGCCGATCGCGGTGTCGGACCCGGTCGCCGAGGCGCGGACGACGATCCGCCCGCGCAGATTCACCGAGCCGGCGTGGACGTGGGTCCCCGGCGCGACGGCGACGGGCAGCGGCTCGCCGGTGATCGCGGCCTGGTCGACGACGCCCTCGCCCTCGACGACCTCGCCGTCGACGGGGAGCGCCACCTGCTCGTGGACGACGACCAGGTCCCCGACCCGCAGCCGGCCCACGTCCACCTGGACCTCGGTGCCGTCGGGCAGCCGGATCCACGCCGCCGACGCGCTGCCGGCGAGCAGGTCGGCGATCGCCCGGCGGGTGCGGCGCAGGGTGAGGGTCTGCAACCACTCGCCGATGTTGAGCAGCCACAGCACGGTGAGGGCGACGACGTTCTCGCGCAGCAGCAGGCTGGCGACCGTCGCCGCGGTGACCAGCGCGTCCGTGCCGGCCGAGCGCTTGCCCGCCAGCGCCCCCGCCGCACCCTTGACGAAGGGGTAACCGGTGAAGATCGTCAACGCGGTCGCCGCCGCGCGGCCGCGGCCGGTCAGCAGGGGCGGGCGGCCGAAGCCGTAGCGGCGCACCCCCAGCAGCACCAGCGCGGCGCCGCCCACGACGATCCGCACGAGGTCGCCGTTGGCGACGTCGGCCGAGCGCGGCTCCCGGGTCGCGACCGCGTCGGCGGGGGCCGCCACGCCTTTCGCGACCGCGGCGAGGACGGCGTCCCGGTCGGCGTCGGCGGCCAGCCACACGACCACGTGCGCGGTCACCGGGAAGGCCTGGACCGCGAGCACCCCCTCGACCTCGTCGAGGGCGTCCTCGACGGCGACCGCGCGCGACGGCGACCCGGTCAGCTCGCCGACGTGCAGCCGGACGCGCCCGCCGGCGTCGGCGACGACGACCGGCGGCATCAGTGCTCGTGCGTGTGGGCGTCCGTGCCCCGGGCCGGCGGCGGGACCGTCTCGCCCAGGTCGGCATAGGCGCGGGCCCGGCGGGAGGCCACGATCCCCCACCGCGTCGCGCCGACGGCGGCCTTGCGGGGCAGGCTGCCGGGCTCGCTGCCCTCCGCCAGGCGGACCACCAGGACCCCGGCCACCCCGCTGGCGACGGCCCCGGCGGTGCGCCGCAGGACCCGGCCGGTGCCCCGGGCGCGCTCGCGGTTCTTCGACTCGGACACGCTTCTCCTCTTGCCGACCGGCGGGGGCGGCGCCGGGCGCGCCGCCCCCTTTTTCTACGCCTCAGGCCTGGAAGACGGCCGACAGGGCCCGCAACTGGGCCAGCTGCCAGTCGACGAAGGACCCCTCGTCGTCCGGGACGGACTCGGTGACCTCGACGACCGGCACGCCGGCGTCCTCGGCGGTCGACCGCAGCTGCTCGGGCACGCTGCCCTCGGTCTGGCTGTTGTAGATCAGGACGTCGGCCTCGCCGGCCTCCAGGGTCGACTGGAAGGCGGCGACGTCACCGGGCGCCGGGTCGGTCTCGTTGCTCGCCGCGTCGCGGTAGCCCTCGGGCGTGACGTCGGTCAGGCCGATCGCCTCGGCCATGTACTCGAAGACCGACTCGGTGGCCAGGTAGCTGCGCCCCTCCGCGGCGGTCCGCAGGCTCTCGATCTCGTCGAGGTAGGGCTGCATCTCCGCCTCCCAGGCGGCGGCCCGCTCGGCGAAGTAGTCGGCCGCGTCCGGCGAGAGCTCGCTGAGCTCTGCCGTGATCGCGCCGGCGGCCTGCTGCACGTGGTCCGGGGAGTACCAGATGTGCGGGTTGACGCCGCCGTGGCCGTGGCCGTCCTCCTCGGCGTGCTCCTCCTCGTCCCCGTGCTCGTCCTCGGCGTGCTCGCCCTCCTCCTCGGCGTGCTCCTCGGTCTCGATGCCGACGACCTCGGCGAGGTCGAGCACGACGGGGGCCGGGTTCACGTTGCCCGCCGCGTCGGCCGCCCAGTGGTCGTAGTCGGCGCCGTTGAGCACCACGAGCCCGGCCTCCTCGAAGGCCGCGATGTCCCCGGTGGTCGGCTCGAAGTCGTGCGGGTCGACCGCGGTCGAGCTGATCACGGTCGTCACCGTCGCGCAGTCGCCACCCAGCGACTCGACGACGTCGCCCCACTGACCCACGGAGACGACGACGTCGACGACCTCGCCGGGGCAGGCGTCGGCGTCGCCCTCGCTGGTGGTGACCCCGCCGCCCCCGTCCGCCCCGCAGGCGGCGAGGACGAGCGTGGCGGCCCCGGCCAGGGCCAGGACGGCGGTACGGGACTGGCGGCGCATGAGGTACTCCAGAGTGGCAACGGTAATGATTCCCGGTGCCACTATGCCTCATCTGCCGCGGTCGGTGCGACCGCCCCCTCCGCTCAGCGGGCCCGGGCCACCCGTGCCTCGTCGAAGACCGGCTCGGCCGACTCGTACACCCGCCCGTCGGCGCCGAAGACCAGGAACCGGTCGAACGAGCGGGCGAACCAGCGGTCGTGCGTCACCGCGAGCACCGTCCCGTCGAAGGCGGCCAGCGCCTCCTCCAGCGACTCGGCCGAGAGCACGTCGAGGTTGTCGGTCGGCTCGTCGAGCAGCAGCAGGGTCGCCCCCGACAGCTCGAGCATCAGCACCTGGAACCGGGCCTGCTGCCCGCCCGACAGCGTGCGGAAGAGCTGGTCGCCGGACTCGGCCAGTCCGTACCGGCGCAGTGCGGCCATCGCCCGCCCCCGGTCGACGCCGGGCCGTCCGGGCTCGCCGTGCCAGAGCAGGTCCACCGGCGTGCGGTCCAGCCACTCCGGGTGGGCGTGGGTCTGCGCGAACAGCCCGGGGACGACGCGCGCGCCCAGCCGCCAGTCGCCGGTGTGCGCCACCTCCTGCCCGGCCAGCAGCCGCAGGAAGTGCGACTTGCCGGCGCCGTTGGCGCCGAGGACGCCGACCCGGTCGCCGTACCAGAGCTCCACGTCGAACGGCCGCATCAGGCCGGTGAGCTCCAACTGCTCGGCCACGACCGCCCGCACGCCGGTCCGCCCGCCGCGCAGCCGCATCGCCACCTCCTGCTGCGGGGGCCGGTCCGGCGGCGGGCCGGCCGCCTCGAACTTCGCCAGCCGGGTCTGCGCCGCGGAGTACCGGCTGGCCATGTCCGGGGAGTTGGCCGCCTGCTGCTGCAGCGTCCGCACGAGGTCGACCAGCCGCTGGTGCTCCTCCTCCCACCGGCGGCGGACCTCGGCCAGCCGCTCGTGCCGCGCCGTCCGCGCCGCCGGGTAGGTCGCGAAGCCGCCGCCGTGCACCCACGCCGTCCCGCCCTCGACGGTGACCACGCGATCGGCCACCCGGGCCAGCAGCTCCCGGTCGTGGCTGACGAACAGCACCGTCTTGCGGGTCTCCCGCAGCCGCTTCTCCAGCCAGCGCTTGCCGGGGACGTCGAGGTAGTTGTCCGGCTCGTCGAGCAGCAGCACCTCGTCGGGTCCGCGCAGCAGCGCCTCGAGCGCCAGCCGCTTCTGCTCCCCACCGGACAGCGTGGACAGCTCCCGGTACTTGCACCGGTCGTAGGGAACGCCGAGCGCGGCGACGGTCACGGTGTCCCAGGTGACCTCGGCGTCGTACCCGCCGGCGTCCCCCCACGCGCCGAGCGCGTCGGCGTAGGCGAGCTGGGCAGGCTCGTCGTCGGTCTCCATCAGGGTGAGCTCGGCGGCCTCGAGCGCGTCCCAGGCCGCGCGCACGGCGGGCGGCGAGAGGTCGACCAGGAACCGCTGCACGGTCGTGTCGTCGCGCACCGAGCCGATGAACTGGCGCATCACGCCGAGACCGCCCGCGCGGGCGACGGCGCCGTCCTCGGGGACGAGGTCCCCGGCGACGATCCGCAGCAGCGTCGTCTTCCCGGCGCCGTTCTCCCCGACGAGAGCGGCGCGGGCGCCCTCGCCCACCCGGAACGACACGTCGTGCAGCAGCACCCGCCCGTCGGACAGGGTGTGCCGGATCCCGCTGACGTCGACGTAACCCACCCGGACAGTGTCCGGATCCGGGCAACGCGGTGTCAGCCGGTGCGCAGCACCACCTTGCCCGCGGTCCGGCGCTGCTCGAGGTCGGCGTGGGCGCGGGCCGCGTCGGCCAGCGGGTACTCGCTGACCAGCGGCCGCCAGGCACCGGCGGCCACCCGCTCCAGCGCGCGGCCGGCCAGGCCCGGGATGCCGCCGGGCAGCGCGACCATCCGCGGCCCGAGCGACCACCCGGCGGTGATCCCCAGCCGGACGACGTCACCGGTGTCGAACCGCGTCGGGCTGCCCGCCGAGTACCCGAACAGCACCAGCCGCCCGCCGGGGCGCAGCAGCTCCAGCGCGCACCGGCCGACCGCCCCGCCCACGCCGTCGTAGACCAGCGTCACCCCGCCGGTCGCCGCGCGGACCCGCTCGTCCCAGCCGGCTGCGGTGTAGTCGACGACCAGGTCCGCGCCCAGCTCCGCGAGCCGGGCGACCTTGCCCGGACCGCCGGCGGCGGCCACCACGGTGGCGCCGGCCGCCCGGGCCGCCTGTACGAGCAGCCACCCCATCCCGCCGGCCGCCGAGGGCACCAGGACGACGTCGTCCGCGGACGGCGGCTCCAGCTCCAGCACGCCCAGCGCCGTGCGCCCCGTGGCCACGGCGGCGACCGCGTCGGCCCACCCGACCCGCTCGGGCAGGGCGAACAGCTGCCCGTCGACGGCGGTGACGGCCTGCTCGGCGTAACCACCGGGGACCGGCCCGAGGTGGGCGACGACCCGCCGGCCGAGCCAGGCCGGGTCGACGCCGTCCCCGAGCGCGTCGACCACGCCGGCGACCTCCCGCCCCGGGACGGTCGGCAGCGCGGGCAGCGGCAGCGACACCGGACCGGGGTCGCCGCGGCGCAGCGTGGTGTCGACCAGGTGGACCCCGGCGGCCTCGACCGCGATGCGGACCTGCCCCGGTCCGGGTGCCAGGTCGGGCAGCTCGTCGAGGACGAGGCGGTCGGGGGCGCCGAACTCGTGCAGTCGGATGGCTCGCATGCACCCGAGGCAACCGCCTCACGTGCACTCGAGGTCAAGCCGAGCGGGTCTCCGACTCCAGGCGGGCGCGGGCCAGCCGCTCCACCAGCTCGGGGAGCGCGGTGGCCGGTACGCCGCTGAGGTCGCGGCGGCAGCTGCGGACGACGGTGCCGATCACCTGCGGGCGGAGCGTGGAGCGGAACTCGTCGGTGAGCCGCACGACCGCCTGGTCGACCGCGGCGTCGTCGTCCGACGTCCTGGCCAGCACTCGCGTCATCCGTCGTCCTCCCCCTGCCTGCCCGTCACCGGCTCCAGTCCCCCGACCGGCGCGGCCATACGGTGCCTCGCCGTTCCCCGGGGGGCCAGGGACCAAGGGCCCAGGGGCCGGTCGGAGGGCAGCGGCGGCTGCGCGTGTCGCCACCGGCGCGCCGGTGCGGTCCCCCGTCAGCCCAGGACGAGGGAGAGCGCCGTCGCGAGGACCGCGAGCAGCATCGCCAGCACCACGACCGCGGCGACGATCCGCCGGCGCCGCTCGGCGTCGGGCCCGCCCGCGCCACCCATGCCCATCACGGGACGCAACGCTACGTCGCCGGCCGGCGTCCCGACAGCAGCGTGTCCAGCGCGGTCCCGGCCGGCGTCTGCCGGGTCACCTGCTCGAGCCGGTCGACGTCGAGCAGCGCCGCCACGCCGGCGAAGCGCTCGACGCCGTGCAGGATCGCCGGCTCCTGCGGGCCACCCACCCCGCGCTCGACGTTCTCGACGTCGTGACCGAGCACCAGCAGCCGCCCGCCCGGCCGCAGCCAGCCGACGGCACGCGCCAGGAGGTCCTCGAGGTCCGGTGGCGGGAGGTGCAGGTAGGCGACGAGCACGAGGTCCACCGGCCGCTCCGGGCCGGGCCAGGCCAGGACGTCGGCGGCCACCCAGTCCACGCCCTCGGCCCCTGCTCGCCCGCGCCCGCGGGCCAGCCCGGTGGCCGAGAAGTCGACGGCGGTCACCCGCCAGCCGCGGGCGGCCAGCCACAGCGCGTGCCGGCCCTCGCCCGCGGCCAGGTCCACCGCCGTCCCGGGCGGGACGTCGGCGAGCAGCTCGGCGACCAGCGCGTTCGGCTCCCCGGACCACTGCTGCTTCTCGGCGTACCGGGCGTCCCAGGCGTGCGCGTCCACGCCGCCGATCCTGGCAGGGCGCCGCCGCGGTGCGCTCCCGCCCGCCCGGCGGCAGGGTGGTGGGGTGGCCGACCTCCCCCAGGTGCGACTGGCGCCCCTCGAGCCGGAGCTGCTGCTCGCCGTCCTGCCGTGGTTCGACCACCCGGAGGTGCAGCGGCGCCTCGGGGACCGGTCGTGGCCCGAGCGCGAGATGGCGCTGCGGACCGGCGTCCCGCCGTTCGAGGAGTTCCGCGGCCGGCGGGTGCTGCGCACCCACACGTTCGTGGCCGTCGACACCGACGACCGGCCGGTCGCGCAGATCGGCGGCGACGTCTACGACCGGTGGACGACGTGGGACCCCGCGGCCGAGCAGGTGACCGCCACCGACGACCGCCGCAGCATGGGCGCGGCCTACGTCGTCGACCCGGGGCGGTGGGGCCGCGGCTACGGCCGGGCCACGCTGCGCGCGCTGGTCGACGCCCCCGAGACCGCCGACGTCGAGCTCTTCGTGCTCGGCATCGACCCGGGCAACACCGCCAGCCTGCGGGTGGCCGCCGGCGCCGGGTTCACGCCGCTGACCACCGAGCCCGACGCCGAGGACATGGTGTACGTCCAGCTGTCCCGGTCGTAGCGCCGGTCGTCGTCCGCCCGTGGCACCCTGCCGGCGTGACGACCTCCACGCGCGAGCTGGCCCTGCTCCGCCTGGTCGCCCAGCGGCTGGCCGGCCCGCCGGCGGCGGACGCCGCCTCCGCGGTCCGGGAGCTGCTGTGCGCCCAGGGCCAGGGCCTGCCGGGCGCGCTCACCTCGGTGGCGCTGCGGACCCGGGACCGGTCGCTCGACGGGGTGCGGGCCGCGCTCGACGCCGGTGAGGTGGTCCGCTCCTGGCCGATGCGCGGCACCCTGCACCTGGTCCCGGCGCCGGACCTGCGCTGGCTGCTCGAGCTGTGCGGCCCCCGCGTGCTGGCCGGCGCGGCGAAGCGGCGGGCCGGCCTGGGCCTCACCGAGGCCGACGCGGAGCGGGCCCGCGAGCAGGCCGTCACGGCGCTCTCCGGGGGCCGGCGGCTGGGCCGCGCCGAGCTGCTCGCGGCGATCGGCGAGGCCGTCGACGTGAGCGGTCAGCGGGGCTACCACCTGCTCTGGTACGCGGCGCAGACCGGCACCACCTGCATGGGCCCGGTGGACGGCGGTGAGCAGGCCTTCGTCCTGCTCGACGAGTGGGTGCCGCAGCCGCGCCGGCTCTCCGGCGGGGAGGCCCTGGCCGAGCTGGCCCGCCGCTACCTCACCGGCCACGGGCCCGCGTCCGACGCCGACCTGGCCCGCTGGTCCGGGCTGACGCTGCGCGACGTCCGCGCCGGCATCGCCGCCGTCCGGACGGAGCTGGCCGCGGTCGAGGTCGAGGGCCGGGAGCTGCTCATGGCGCCGGACCTGCCCGACCGGCTGGCCGCGTGCCGGGCCGAGGCGGAGGACGCCGTCCTGCTGCTGCCCGGCTTCGACGAGCTGGTGCTCGGCTACGCCGACCGCACGTGCGTGGTGCCGGCGCAGTTCGCCGACCGGATCGTCCCCGGCGGCAACGGGATGTTCCGGCCGACGGTGCTGCACGGCGGCCGGGCGCTGGGGACCTGGCGGTGGAAGGGCAGCGGCGCGAGACGGGTCGTGGCCCCCGAGCCGTTCACCGACCTCCCCGACGCCGTGGCCGCCGCGCTGCCCGGGGTGGCCGCCACGCTGCCCTGACGTGCAGCCGGCCGCGCGCGGGAGTTGGGTGGGGGCCATGGAGTACACCCGTCTGGGCAGCACCGGCCTGCAGGTCTCGCGGATCTGCCTGGGGATGATGAGCTTCGGCGATCCGCAGCGCGGCACCCACCCGTGGAGCCTGCCGGAGGAGGACAGCCGCCGGCTGATCGAGAAGGCGCTGGCCGCCGGCATCACCTTCCTCGACACGGCGAACGTCTACTCGGCCGGCTCCAGCGAGGAGATCACCGGCCGCGCGATCCGCGACTTCACCGACCGCGAGGACGTCGTCCTCGCCACCAAGGTGCACGGCCGGATGCGGCCGGGCCCCAACGGTGCGGGGCTCTCCCGCAAGGCGATCCTCGCCGAGCTCGAGGCCTCGCTGCGGCGGCTGGGCACCGACTACGTCGACCTCTACCAGATCCACCGCTGGGACCCGCACACCCCGATCGAGGAGACCCTCGAGGCGCTGGACTCCGCCGTGCGCTCGGGGAAGGTGCGCTACCTCGGCGCCTCGTCGATGTGGGCCTGGCAGTTCTCCAAGGCGCTGCACCTGGCCGGGGAGCGCGGCTGGCACCGCTTCGTGTCGATGCAGGACCACTACAACCTGCTCAACCGGGAGGAGGAGCGGGAGATGCACCCGCTCTGCGCCGACCAGGGCATCGGCGTCATCCCGTGGAGCCCGCTGGCCCGCGGCCGGCTCACCCGCGACTGGGACGAGGCCACCGCCCGGTCGCAGACCGACGAGTTCGGCAAGCGGCTCTACGACGAGGCCTCGGACCGCGCGGTCGTCGAGCGCGTCGCCGAGGTCGCGGCGGCCCGCGGGGTGCCGCGGGCGCAGGTGGCCCTGGCCTGGGTGCTGAGCAAGCCGGTGGTCTCGGCGCCGATCGTCGGCGTCACCAAGGACGCCCACCTCGACGACGCGGTGGCCGCCGTGGACCTGCGGCTCACCGCCGAGGAGATCGCGCGCCTCGAGGAGCCGTACCGGCCGCACGAGGTCGTCGGCTTCTGATGGAAGGCCCCGGCGCCCCCCGGCACCGGGGCCGGGTCAGCGCGAGAACAGGCGGGCGAGGAAGCCCTTCTTCGCGGGCTCCCATCCGGCGGCGGCGAGCAGGTCGAACAGCGGCTGCTTGATCCGCGAGGTCTCGAACGAGTAGCTCCAGGTGGACCCCTCCTCGCCGTGCGAGTTCGCCCGCAGCGCGATGCCGCCGCCCCACTGCTTGCCGACGCTCTTGCCCCTGAACAGGTCCTTCGAGCCGGAGAAGCCGATCGAGCCGTCGGGGCGGAGGCCGCCGCGCGTCTCGCTCCCGCTCTTGCGCTCGACGAAGTCGTAGGTGCCCGACGTCTCGTCGAGTGTCACGGTGAGCGCGTATTCGATGTCGATCGTCCCGCCGGCCACCAGGTTCGTGTAGCTGACGTCGGCGACGTCCCAGGTGCCGATCACCCGGTTGCCCTCGCAGGTGTAGCGGAACGGCTGGCCGGGCGGGTTCAGCTCGGCGGCGATGCGGGCGCAGGTCTCGGCGATGCTGGGCACGAGGACCACCTCGGGTGAATCGGGGGACCGGACGGCGCCGGAGTGTGGCCCACCCCACCCGGCCGCGCCAGGGACCGGCGCGCGGCGACCCGGCGAGATCTGCACACTCGTCGGCATCAGCCGCTGATGGTGACGAGTGTGCAGATCTCGCGGAGGGTCAGGCCGGGTTGGCCGGCTGCGCGCGCTCGACGACGAACACCGGGATGACCCGGTCGGTCTTCCGCTGGTACTCGGCGTAGGGCGGGTAGGCGGCGACCGCCCGCTCCCACCACTGCGCCTTCTCCTCGCCGGTCACCTCGCGGGCGACGCCGTCCCAGGGCTCGGGACCGTCCTGGACGGTCACCTGGTCGGGATACGCGCGCAGGTTGGCCACCCACGCGGGGTCCCTCGGCGCTCCGCCCTGCGATCCGACCATGGCGTAGGCCCCCGCGTGCTCGACCCGCATCAGCGCCTGCTTGCGGACCTTGCCGCTCTTCGCGCCCCGGGTGCTGAAGATGCACACCGGCAGC
This sequence comes from Trujillonella humicola, assembly GCF_046233715.1. Lineage (NCBI taxonomy): Bacteria > Bacillati > Actinomycetota > Actinomycetes > Geodermatophilales > Geodermatophilaceae > Trujillonella > Trujillonella humicola. Next base: position 67,979 of record NZ_JBJNRJ010000013.1, read on the forward strand.
CCGGTGTCGCGCAGCGTGTTGGCCTCCCGGCCCCCGGTCGCCTCGTAGCGCTCGACCTGCTCGCGCACCCAGGCCTCGGGGCTCGGCTCGTACTCACCCTCCAACGGCATGACCCGAACCTAGGCCGGTCCGCCGTCCGCGGCGCGGTGGGCGGGCCAGGCAGCGTGGTGGTCGATGGCGTGCGGCACGAAGAAGCTCAGGTTGTCGGTCACCAGCCCGTCGCTCTCCCGGATGCCCAGCCCGGCCGGCTCCCCGTCGACCACCCAGGCGCCGAGCACCGGGTGGTGCGGGCCGTCCACGCCGGGGAAGTCCGGCAGCGGGGCGAACTCCTGGACGACGAAGCCCTCGGTGCCGTAGCGCCCGGGCAGCTCCACCGCGACCTGCCCGTCCCGGACGATCGCCACGTTGGCACCCTCCCGCCCCCACAGCGGCTTGCGCACGTAGGTCCGCCAGGACGCCGGCATCTCGTCGGCGAAGTAGGCGGGCAGCAGCAGCGGGGAGAGCACCGGGTCGCTGCCGAACAGCTGCCACAGCACCGGCAGCAGCGCCTTGGTGCTCCAGAGCATCTTGTAGGGCGGCTCGACCCAGGTCGTGCCGCCCGGGCGGGCGCCGTCGGCGAGGACGGCGGGGCCGAACTCGTCCTCGACGAGCCACTCCCAGGGGTAGAGCTTGAAGACGACGTCGAGGTGGCGGCCCTGCTGGTCGTAGAACCGGCCGTCGCCGTCGTCGAGCACGATGTCCTCGACGACCAGCTCGACCGCCTCGTAACCGGCCTGGACGACGGTGTCCATCAGGTAGGCGACGGTCATCCGGTCCTCACCGGAGGCCTCCTCGCTGGTCCAGGCCAGGTGCACCCGCGGCCGGACGCCGGTGCGCCGCTCCCAGCGCAGGAGGTTGCGCTGCCACGCGGCGACGAGCTTCTCGTGCAGCGCGTTCCACTGGTCGCCACCCTGGCCGGTGAACAGGTGCCAGTTCCACTGGGTGACGGCGGACTCGACCAGGCCGGTGGGGGTGTCGGCGTTGAACTCCAGCAGCTGCGGCGGGCCGGTGCCGTCGTAGCGCAGGTCGAAGCGGCCGTACACGCTGGGCGGCTCGGACTCCCAGGTGCGGCGGATCTCCGGCCGCGCCATCGGCGGGATGCCCATCCGGCCGAACAGGTCGTGCTCGACGACGTGGTCCCCGGCCGCCACGCACATCTCGAACAGCTGCGCGACCCAGCCTTCCAGCCGCTGCACCTCGGCCATCGTGAAGTCGTAGAAGGGGCCCTCGCGCCAGTAGCTGCGCGACTCGCCGCCGGGCAGGTGGGTGCGGTTGTAGACCAGCCCCTGCGCCTCGATCTCGGCTTCCCACCCGGGCCGGACGACGCCGGACTCGATGCGCCTCACCCGGTGCGCCTCAACTGCCCCCGCCGGTGCCCGCGCGCCCGCCGGTCCCCGACCCGATGCCGCCGCTGACCCGGGTCCCGCTGGTCACCTTGCCGCTGGCCGGCAGCCCCGCGTTGCGGCGGGCGGTGGTGTCGCGCGGGTCGATCCGCGTGCCCCCGCCGGGCAGCACCGTGCCGACCGGGAGGCCGCGGCCGAAGGCGCCCAGGTAGAGGAAGAACAGCCCGCCGCCGCGGTAGCCGTCGTCGCAGAAGTCGTCGTCGACGATCTCGCCGTCCTCGTTCGTGCAGTAGGCGACCTGCTCGCCCTCGTCGTCGCCGCCGACGGCGCAGCCGGCGAGGTAGCCGGTGGCCGCGGTCGCCAGCACCGTCGTCGTCAGGGCGCTCTTGACGCGGTTGGAGACCGCCACGGGATCCTCCCCCGGCTCGTGGGACCTGCGCCCCGACAGTAGTCGCCGGCCCTCCTCCCGCTCCGCGCCGCCGGCGGGGCCGGAAGAGGGCCCGCGCGCGGCCGGCGGGTTACCGTCGCCCGGTGAGCGAGCCGACCGATCCGGCGCAGGACGCCGCGGAGCGCATCGCCGCGGGGTACGCGTCCACCGGGCCGGCGGTGGAGCTGGGCGCGGTCGTGCTGGAGGGCCGCCCGCACCCCGGCGCACGCGTGCGGCTGCCGCTGGCGATGCTCACCCGGCACGGTCTCATCGCGGGCGCGACCGGCACGGGCAAGACGAAGACCCTCCAGCTGGTGGCCGAGCAGCTGTCCGCGGCCGGCGTCCCGGTCGTGGTGGCCGACCTCAAGGGCGACCTCGCCGGGCTGGTGCGGCCCGGTGCCGACGGCGACCGCGTGCGGGAACGCGTCGCCGCGACCGGCGACACCTGGACCTCCACCGGCTTCCCGGTGGAGTACCTGGCGCTGGGCGGGCTGGGCACCGGCGTGCCGGTGCGCGCGACGGTGACCGACTTCGGCCCCGTGCTGCTGAGCAAGGTGCTCGGCCTGAACGCTACCCAGGAGAGCTCCCTGGGGCTCGTCTTCCACCACGCCGACGCCGTGGGCCTGCCGCTGCTCGACCTCGCCGACCTGCGCGCCGTCCTGACCTGGCTGACGAGCAAGGCCGGGAAGGCGGAGCTGGAGGGGCTCGGCGGGCTGTCCAAGGCCACCGCGGGCGTCATCCTCCGCCAGCTGGTCGCGCTGGAGGACCTCGGCGGGGACGTCTTCTTCGGCGAGCCGGAGTTCGAGCCCGCCGACCTCCTCCGCACCGCCGCCGACGGCCGCGGGGTGATCAGCGCGGTCGAGCTGCCGGCGATCCAGGACCGGCCGGCGCTGTTCTCGACGTTCCTCATGTGGCTGCTGGCCGAGCTGTTCGAGGAGCTGCCGGAGGTCGGCGACCTCGACCGGCCGCGCCTGGTCTTCTTCCTCGACGAGGCACACCTGCTGTTCACCGGTGCGAGCAGGGCCTTCCTGGAGGCGGTCACCCAGACCGTGCGGCTCATCCGCTCGAAGGGCGTCGGGATCTTCTTCGTGACCCAGAACCCCACCGACGTCCCGCGGGCGGTGCTCGCGCAGCTGGGCAACCGCGTCCAGCACGCGCTGCGGGCGTTCACCCCCGAGGACGCCGACGCACTGGCCAGGACGGTGAAGACGTTCCCGCGCAGCGAGGACTACGACGTCGCCACGCTGCTCACCTCGCTGGGCACCGGCGAGGCCGCCGTCACCGTGCTCTCCGAGCGCGGCGCCCCCACACCGCTGGCCTGGACGGTGCTGCGGGCGCCGCGCTCGCACATGGGGACGGTCGAGCCGGCCGAGCTGGCCGCCGCCGTGGCCGCCTCACCGCTGCTCCCGCGCTACGGCGCGCCCGTGGACCGGGAGTCGGCACGGGAGCTGCTGGCCGCCCGCCTGGCGCCGCCGGCGCCCGTCCCGCAGGCGGAACCCGGGCCGCTGCAGCCGGACCCGCTGCCTCCGCTGCCGAGCCCGTGGCCGGAGATGGACAGCCCGGTGCCGGCGCCGCACCGACGCCGGAACTCCGGTGACGACCTGCTGGAGAAGGCGCTCGGCTCCTTCGCCCGGTCGGTCGGGTCGGCGCTCGGGCGGGAGATCACCCGCGGCCTGTTCGGCACCCGGCGCCGCCGCCGCTGACCGGATCGGCGGCCGGCGCGGCCGGTCCACCGCCGGCAGGCGCAGGCCGGCCGGCGGCGATACCGTCCGCGGCGGTACCGCTTCCGCTCCGCCGCCGTCCCGGAGGCCCGGATGACCGACAAGCAGCCGCCCGAGGTCGCGCAGGCCGCGGCCGAGACCGGGGCGAAGAAGGTGCACCGCAGCTGGGACCGCGTCCTGGTCAGCGCGTTCCTGGCCGGCGCCTACATCTCCTTCGGCGCGCTGGTCGCCATCACGGTCTCGGCCGGGCTGGACCCGCAGACCTGGGGGACGCTGCCGACGCTGTGGACCGGCGCGGCGTTCACCCTCGGCCTGGTGCTCGTGATCGTCGCCGGGTCCGACCTGGCCACGGGCAACATGATGCTGGTGCCGCTGGGCGCCATGCAGGGCCGGATCACGATCGGGGACGTCGGCCGCAACCTGAGCCTGGTGCTGCTGGGCAACCTGCTCGGCGCGCTGTTCGTGGCGTACTTCCTCGCCGTCTCCACCGGCGTCATCGGCGACGCCGACAGCTCCGGCGCGGCCGCCCTGACCTTCGAGCGGCTCGGCCAGATCGCGGAGGGCAAGACGTCGGGCCACACGGCCTGGGAGATCTTCCTGCGCGGCGTGGGCTGCAACTGGCTGGTCTGCCTGGCGGTGTGGATGTCGCTGGCGACGCCGAGCATCGCGGGCAAGATCCTGGCGATCTTCTTCCCGATCATGGCGTTCGTCGCGATGGGCTTCGACCACGTCGTCGCGAACATGTTCTTCCTGCCGGCGGCGGTCTTCGCCGGTGTCGAGGGGATCGGCTGGGACGACACCCTGCTGAACTGGCTGCTCGCCGGCGCGGGCAACCTCGTGGGCGCGGTGATCTTCGTGGCGACGTCCTACTGGTACCTGTTCCTCCGGGACGAACCGGCCCGGGCACCGGCCGACGGCGGGGCGGCCGCCGAGCGCGCATGAGCACTGCCCCGCCGGGGCAGTGCCCCCGGGCCGGAGCACCGTCCCGCGTGCCCGCCGACCGGGAGGACCGCCAGCGATGAGGTACCGGGAGAGCGGCAGCCTGGACACGTCCGGGGTGCAGGACCGCCGCCGGGGCGGGGGCGGCGGGCGCGGCCTGGCCGTCGGCGGTGGTGGGCTGGGACTGGTCGGCGTCCTGGTCCTGGTGCTGTTCCAGGTGCTCGGCGGCGGTGGGGACGGCGGCGGTCCCGGTGCCGCGCTGGGGCAGCTGAGCACCCTCGGCGAGGGCCAGACGGCCGACGACGGCCAGCTCGCCGAGCAGTGCCGGACCGGTGCCGACGCCAACGAGTCGGTCGACTGCGCCGTCGTGGCCGACATCGAGTCCATCCAGGACTACTGGACCGGCGTGCTCGGCGAGCGCTACGAGCCGACGCAGACGGTGTTCTTCTCCGGATCGGTGCAGACCGCGTGCGGCGGGGCCACCAGCGGGTCGGGGCCCTTCTACTGCCCGGCCGACCGGCTCGTGTACATCGACCTGTCCTTCTTCGAGACGCTGCAGCAGCAGTTCGGCGCCGAGGGCGGGCTGTTCGTCAACGCCTACGTGATCGCCCACGAGTACGCCCACCACGTGCAGAACCTGCTCGGCACCAACCGGCAGGTCACCCCCGGGGAGACGGGCCCGCTCAGCGGCACGGTGCGGCTGGAGCTGCAGGCCGACTGCTACGCCGGCGCGTGGGCGAACCACGCCGAGACCGTGCCCGACGACTCCGGCGAGCCGCTCATCGCCGAGATCACCCCGGACGACATCGACCGCGCGCTCGACGCCGCCGGCCGGATCGGCGACGACTTCATCCAGCGGGAGCTCGGCGGGGGCACGGTGGACCAGGACACCTTCAGCCACGGCACGTCGGAGCAGCGGCAGCGCTGGTTCACCACCGGCTACGAGACCGGCGACCCCCGGCAGTGCGACACCTTCGCCACCGACGACCTCGGCTGAAGGCCCCCTCGCCCCCCACACCTCGCAGGCCCCGCGCGGGCCCCTGCAGGAGGGCCGACGCGGGCGCGTGAGGATGTGCCCGTGACCCAGCACTCCACGGCCGAGCACCTCACCCTCACCCCGGACGGCCTCGGTCCCGGCGTCGCCGTCCTCACCGTCGACCGCCCGGCCAAGCGCAACGCGCTCACCGCGGGCATGTGGCGGGACCTGCCGCAGGTGCTCCAGGGACCGGCGGCCGATCCCGCCGTCCGGGTGCTCGTCGTCACCGGCGCCGGCAGCAGCTTCTGCGCCGGGGCCGACATCTCCGACCTGCTCGGCGGGCCGGACGCCGACGACCCGATGGCCGCGCTGCGCCGGGACAACCTCGCCGCGCAGGCCGCGCTCCGGGAGTTCCCCAAGCCGACCGTCGCCATGGTCCGCGGGCACTGCATCGGCGGCGGGGTGGAGCTGGCCACCTGCTGCGACCTGCGCTTCGCCGACGGGACCGCCGTCTTCGGGGTGACCCCCGCCAAGGTCGGCGTCGTCTACACCCCGGAGTCGACCAGGACGCTGCTCGACCTCGTGGGCCCCGGCCTGACCCGCTTCCTGCTGTACAGCGGCGAGCTGGTGGACGCCCCGACCGCCCTGCGCACCGGCCTGGTCGACCGGCTGCTCCCGGCCGGTGAGCTGGAGGACGAGGTCCGCCGCTTCACCGGCGTGCTGGCGTCGCGCTCGGCGCTGACCCAGCGGTCCACCAAGGAGGTCGTGGCCGCGCTGCTCGCCGGCGGCGACGGCCGCCGCGAGGCCGCCCGGTGGTACCCCGAGACCATCGCGGCCGGCGAGCTCGCCGAGGGCGTCGCCGCCTTCGGCGAGCGTCGCGCGCCCGCCTTCCCCTGGCGGGGGTGACTCACACGGGGAGGCTGTCCTCCTCGGCCTCCACCGCGGCGTTCCACTCCGGCTTCTCGGCCTGCCAGCGGTCCTCGGTGCGCCCGATCCGCCAGTAGCCCGAGACCGACAGCAGCTCGCGCGGGACGGCGAGGGTGCCGCGCAGCCACCGGCGCAGCTCGCGCACCGCGCCGGCCTCACCGTGCACGAACGCCTGCGGGGCGCCGTCGGGCAGCGGCGCGCTCAGCACGGCCGCGACCAGGGCGGCGCCGGGAGCGCCGTCCCCGCGGTGCACCCAGGTCAGCTCCGCCCCCTCGGGCAGGTCGATCGCCTGCTCCTCGGCCGCGTCGGCGACCTCGACGAAGGCGAACGCCCGCGCGCCGGCGGGGAGCCGTTCGAGCGAGGCGGCGATCGCCGGCAGCGTGCTCTCGTCACCCACCAGCAGGTGCCAGTCCGCACCTGCGTCGGGGGTGTAGGCCCCGCCGGGCCCGAAGAGGACGACGGCGTCGCCGGGGACGGCCGCGGTGGCCCAGGGCCCGGCCAGCCCCTCGTCGCCGTGGGTGACCACGTCCAGGGTCAGCTCGCCGGCGGCCCGGTCCCAGCGGCGGACGGTGTACGTGCGCGTGGCCGGCCAGAACTCCCGCGGCTGCTCGGCCTGGACGGCGTCGGGGTCGAACGGCGCGGCGTACGGCGCCCCGCGCGGGGGCAGCACGAGCTTGACGTAGGAGTCGGTGTGCACCGGCGCGAACCCGGCCAGCCCCTCGCCCCCGAGGACGACCCGCACCAGGTGCGGCGTGACCCGCTCGGTGCGGACCACGGTGGCCTGGCGGGCGACGCGCCGGCGGCGCGGGGTGGGGTCGGCCATGGCGGCTCTCCAGTCGACGAAGGTGAGGCTCACCTTACTCGGCGCCCGAGTTCGATCACGCCGTCGGCGCTGTTTCGGCCGTAAAGGGGCGGGTACCGGCAGAACCGCAGGCCGGTGGCCCCACTCAGAAACGGTGGGAGAACCGGGCCGGCGCCCACCGCGGGGTCGCCGACCGGCCTCCCACCCCGCGCCCCGGTCGCGGCGACGCGACCGGCTGGAGCCTGACCCGGGTCCGCACGGACGCGGCCGGCCGCGCGCTCCGACCGAGGGTCGCCGAGCGGTCGAGCAGCGCTGAACCACGACCACCATCGCCGAGGAGGACCGATGACCCACTCCATCGACACCCCGTTCCCGCCCCCGCCCCCCACGACGGGGTCGGGCGCCACCAACCCCTCGACCACCCCCTCCACCGGCGGCTCGCCGTCGACGACGGACGTCGCCAAGGACGAGGCGCGCAACGTCGGGCAGACCGCCTCGGAGGGTGCGAGCCAGGTCGCCTCGACCGCCGCCGACCAGGCCAAGGAGGTCGTGCAGGAGACCCGGGCGCAGGCCGAGGACGTGATCGCCCAGGGCCGCGACCAGTTGCGCCAGCAGGTCGTGTCCCAGCAGCAGAAGGCCGGGCAGAGCCTGGCCGGCCTCGCGGACGCGCTGCGCGGCATGGCCGCGGGCAACGCCCCCGCACCCGGGCCGGCCGCCGACCTGGTGCGGCAGGGTGCGGGCACCCTCCAGCAGTTCGCCGACGCCCTGCAGAACCGCCAGCCGGCCGACCTGCTCGACGACATCCGCTCCTTCGCCCGCCGCAGGCCGGGCACCTTCCTGCTCGGCGCGGCGCTGGCCGGTGTCGTCGCCGGACGGCTGACCAGCGGTGTCAAGGCCGCGCACACCGACTCCGGCCCCGGCTCCAGCGGCACCCACCGCGCCCCGGCCAACTACGTCGACCCGGCACCGGCCTACTCCGGCTACGAGACGACCGGCCCCTACTCCGAGGCCACCACCGGCTACGGGACCGAGACCTACGGGACGACGGGCGGCGCGCCCGTCCCGCCGCCGCCGTACGGCACGGTGCCGCCGGCCGGCGGCCCGGTCTCGCCGACCACCCCGGCGGGCTGGGACGACCCGGCCCGCCGTCCCGGTGGGGTGGTCTGAGCCATGTCGACCCCCTACTCGGGCGCCACGCCGGTGGGCAGCTCGCCCGGCTACGGCGAACCCCAGGCCAACTACGCCGTGAACCCCGAGCAGTACGGGGCGCACTCCGGGGCCCCGGTCTCCGGGGACATGGGCACGCCGACCACGGTGGAGGGCCGCCCCGACGTCGAGGGCACCTCGGTCGGCCAGCTGATGGGCGAGGTCGCCAAGGACCTGTCCACCCTGATGCGCCAGGAGCTCGAGCTCGCCAAGGTCGAGGTCAAGGCCGAGGCGACGAAGGCCGGCAGGGGCGCCGGGCTGATGGGCGCCGCCGGCTTCGCCGGCTACATGGTGCTGCTGTTCCTCTCCATCGCCCTCTGGTGGGCGCTCTACCACCTGGTGGGGCACAGCTGGTCGGCCCTGATCGTCGCCGTCCTCTGGGGCATCGTCGGCGCCGTCGCCTTCGTGCTGGGCAAGAAGCAGCTCCAGCGGGTCAACCCGAAGCCCGAGCGCACCGTGGACACCCTCTCGCAGGTGCCCGGCGCCCTGAAGCCCAACTGACCAGCGGCCCCCGGCCCCCACACACCCTGGAGAGACCAGAGATGACCACGAGCAACGACCCGGACGTCATCCGCCGGCAGATCGAGGAGACCCGGCGCGAGCTCAGCTACGACGTCGACGCCCTCAACGAGAAGGTCAACCCCGCGCGGGTCATGGACCGGCGGGTCACCGCGGCCAAGGGCCGCTTCACCCGAGCCAAGGAGAAGGTGATGGGTTCCGCCTACGACACCACCTCGTCGGCCCAGTACCACGCCCAGAACGCGATGGGCACGGTCCAGGGGACAGCGTCCGACACCGCGGGCTCGGTGCAGAGCGCCGCGTCCAGCGCGGCGGACACCGTCCAGGGCGCGGCGCAGCAGGCGGCCTCGGCCGTCCAGCAGGCCCCGGACACGATCGTCCGCCAGACCCAGGGCAACCCCCTGGCCGCCGGGCTGATCGCCTTCGGTGTCGGCTGGCTGGTGTCCAGCCTGCTGCCGGCCACCGAGAAGGAGCAGCAGCTGGCCCAGCAGGCCGAGACCGCGCTGCGGGAGAACAAGGACACCCTGCTCGCCCCGGCCAAGCAGGCGGCGCAGGAGATCGGCGAGGAGCTCAAGCCGGTCGCCCAGCACGCCGTCGAGGAGGTCAAGGCGACCGCCACCGACGCGGCGCAGACCGTCAAGCAGGAGGGCCAGTCGGCCGCGCAGGACGTCCAGGGCCAGGCCCAGCAGTCCAAGCAGACGGTGCAGAGCCAGTCCTCCAGCTCCTGACCCACCGGTCCACAGCGCGCCCCGCCGGGTTCCCCTGCGGGGCGCGCTGTGCGTCTGCGGCGCGTCACCTGGACGGGTGAGGACGGCGGCGCGGAGCTGCAGGCGCGCCCCCGGGACGCCGACGTCGACGGTGGAGGACCACCGACCGACGGGAGCACCACCGTGGAGCAGACGGCACCCCGCGTGCTCGTCGCCGACGACGAGGACGACATCCGGGGACTGGTCCGGGTCGCGGTCCGGCGGGCCGGGTGCACCGTGGTCGCCGAGGTGGCCGACGGCGCGTCGGCCCTCGCCGCCGCCCGCGAGCAGGTGCCCGACCTGGCGGTGCTCGACGTCTCGATGCCCGGGGCCACCGGCCTGGAGGTCTGCGCCGCGCTGCGCGCCGAGCCGGCCACCGCCGGCGTCCGCGTCCTGCTGCTGTCGGCCGGCGCCTCCGCCGAGGACGTCGCCCGAGGTCTCGCCGCCGGCGCCGACGGCTACCTGGCCAAGCCCTTCACCGTCGCCGGGCTCGTCGAACGCGTCCGCGAGCTGACCGCGCGGGTTCGGGCGTGACCGCGGTCGAGGCGGCGCCGGCCGAGGAGGTGGCGCTGCTGCGGGCCGAGGTCGCCCGGCTGACCGACGAGCGGGACCGGCTGCGCGACCGGATGCAGCACCGCGACGTCGAGCTCGAGGTCGCCACCCGGATGCTCGCCGCGCGCGCCCGGACCATGACCAGCGTCATCGACGCCGTGACCGAGCAGTCGATCATCGGCACCGACGTCGACGGCGTCGTCCGCGTCTGGAACCCCGGCGCGGAGAAGCTGCTCGGTGTGCCGCGGGCCGAGGTCGTCCGCCGCCGCCGGATCACCGACTTCCACCTGCCCGGGGAGCTGGCCGAGGCCGGCGGCGGGCTGGCCGCGCTCGTGCGGGTGGCTCAGGCCGAGGGCCGCGACGTCCGGGACTGGACGTACGTGACGGCCACGGGCGAGGAGCGCACCGTCTCGGTGGCCGTGACCCCCCGGACCGACGACTCCGGTGGGCACGCGGGGTGGAACTTCGTCGGCACGGACATGACCGAGGTCCGCGCGAGCGAGCGGCTCAAGGACCAGTTCGTCAGCCTGATCAGCCACGAGCTGCGCACCCCGCTCAGCTCGATCCTCGGCTACCTCGAGCTGGTCCTGGACGACCCCGACCAGCCGCTCACCGAGGAGCAGCGCTCCTACCTGGGCACCGTCGAGCGCAACGCCCAGCGGCTGCTGCGGCTGGTTGGCGACCTGCTCTTCACCGCGCAGGTCGAGGCCGGCCGCTTCACCCTGCAGCCCGGGGACGTCGACCTGGCCGGCGTGCTGGGGGCCGCCGAGGAGACCGCGCGCGTCGCCGCCGCGGCCGGGGAGGTCCGTCTCCTGCTCGACCTGCCCGCCGGCCCGGTCGTCGTCCGCGGGGACGCCGTCCGGCTGGGGCAGGCGTGCGACAACCTCGTCTCCAACGCGGTGAAGTTCACCCCGGCCGGCGGGCGGGTCACCCTCGCGCTGCGCGCGGGCTGGCAGGACGCCGACGGGACGTTCACCGAGCTCGAGCGCTCAGGGGCGGAACCCGTCGCGCGGATCGCGGTCAGCGACACCGGCTATGGCATCCCCGCCGCCGAGCTCGACCAGCTCTTCACGACGTTCTTCCGCGCCTCCACCGCCCGCCGGCACGCGGTCACGGGGGTGGGCCTGGGCCTGTCGATCACCCGGGCCATCACCACCGCGCACGGCGGCACGATCGACGTCACCAGCACCGAGGGCCACGGGACCACCTTCACGCTGACCCTCCCCCGCTGACCCCCGTCCCGCCGAAATAGCCACTCCGGCGGGCCGCCGACGCGGCCATGTCCGCCGAAGTGGCCACTTCGGCGGGAAGTCGGCGCGGCGAGGCGGCGGGAGCATTGCGGAAGCCTTGCGGAACGCGGGCGGGTGCCCTGCGGTTCGCGGCTCAGAGTCGTTCCTGCCAGCCGGGACACCCCGCCCCGGCCCACCCCGCAGGAGAGACCACCATGGCCACCACCGCCAAGTCCCGCACCGCCCGCAAGATCGTCGGCTCGCTCGGCGTCCTCGGCGCCGCCGCCGCCGTCGCCGGCCTGGGCACCTTCGGCACCTTCACCGACTCCACCACGCCGATCACCACCCAGGTGGCGTCGGGCACCGTCGACATCGACCTGACCAACCCCGGCTACGCCATCCCGGCCACCACCTCCGGCTTCGTCCCGGGCGACTCGCTGACCCGCGCGGTCACCCTGACCAACAGCGGCACCTCGGCCCTGTCCTCGGTGACGCTGTCCACCACCGCCACCGTCTCGAGCATCCTCACCACGAACACCACCAACGGCCTGCAGCTGGGCGTCCGGTCCTGCAGCCAGCCGTGGACCCAGGGCGGCACCTCCGCCGCGCCGGTCTACACCTGCGGCGGCACGGTCACCGACCTCGGCACCACCCCGGTCGTCGGCAACCGCACCCTGGCCGGCATGAACAGCCTGAACCCCGGCGGCACCGACCACCTGACCTTCACCATCAGCCTGCCCACCGCCGCCGACAACGCCTTCCAGGGCAAGTCCTCGACGCTCAGCCTCGTCTTCACCGGCACCCAGCGCGCCGCCGCCGCCCGCTGATCCCGCAGCACCGCCGACAGCCGACGACCCGACGACGAGACCGCCGGAGACCTGTCATGACCGCCGTCCTCCCCGCTCCGCGGGCAGCACTGGCGCCGCCCACGGGCGGGCCCGTGCCCGGCCCGGCCCGCAGCCGGCGCCGCCCGGTCCGCGCGCTCCTCCGCTTCACCGGCCGCTGGTCGCTGCGCATGCTGGTGAGCACCGCCGTCCTGGCCTTCCTCGGCCTGGCCGTCGGCCCGCACGTCCTGGACTACCGCACGATGACCATGCTCACCGCGAGCATGGCGCCGGGCATCGAGCCCGGGGACGTCGTGGTCAGCACCCCGCTCGACGTCGAGGACGTCACCGAGGGGATGGTGATCACCTACCACATCCCGATCGACGACCACCGCGTCGTCACCCACCGCGTCATCGACGTCCAGCACGCGGCCGACGGCACCGTCTCGGTGCAGACGAAGGGCGACGCCAACGACGCGGCCGACCCGTGGACCGCCGTGCTCACCGGCGACACCGCCTACCAGGTGCAGGCCGTCGTCCCGGAGATCGGGCACGTCATCACCGCGCTGCGCAACCCGACCCTCAGCACGCTGTTCGTGCAGCTGGTGCCGGTCGCGCTGGGTGTCTGGATGCTCGTGGGCATCTGGCGGCCCACCCGCGGCGACGACCGCGACGACATCACCCCGGAGGCGATCCGGTGAGGCCCTCGACCGCTCGCTCGCTGACCGTGCCGGGCCTGTTGCTCGCGCTGGTCCTGACCAGCACCCTGCCGGCGTGGGCCGGCGCCGCCTCCGACCGCCCGGCCGACCCGGCGACCGTCTGCGCGGTCGACGCGGCCGCCGGGGAGCCCTCGGGAGGTCCCCGGTGCTGACCGCCCTGGTGGTGGGCGCCGGCGCCGACCGGGACCGGCTCGCCGCTCTGCTCGGCACGGCCGGCTGGCTCGTCCGCGAGACCGGCGACGTCCGCAAGGCCCTGCGCCTGGCCCGCACCACCGACCTCGACCTCGTCGTGGCCGACCTCGACCTGGCCGGTGGCGACGGTCCGGCCCTGCTGCGCCGGATGCGGCTGGCCGGGAGCCGCGCCCACCTGGTCGGCACCACCCGCACGATGACCGCCGCGGTGCGGGAGGCCGGGAGCGCCGCGGGGGCGCTCGCCGTCCTGCCCGCCCCCGTGGACCCGCAGGCGCTGCTGCGCTTCGTGCTCGGCCGGCTCACCGAGGCTCCCGCGCAGCGTCCCGTCGAGGAGCACGGCGGGGACGACGGGGTGGACGCCGCCCTCGCCGCCCGGCTCCAGGACCTCTACGCCGGCGCCCTGCCCGACCGGCTGTCGGCGATCGACGCCGGGGCCCGGGCCGGGGACGCACCGGCGCTGGCCTCGGCCTCCACCACGCTGGCCGGCACCAGCGCCCAGCTGGGGCACCCGGAGGTCGCCGAGCTGTGCCGGGCCATCGCGGCCGACGCCCGCCGGGGAGTCCTCGCGCACGAGCTCGTCGACCGGCTGCTGGACCTCGCCACCGGCTGACGTCCCGCCGACATGGCCACGTCGGCGGGCCGCCGACGCCGCCACGACCACCGAAGTAGCCACTTCGGCGGGCCGCCGACGCCGCCACGACCACCGAAGTAGCCACTTCGGCGGGCCGCCGACGCGGCCATGTCCGCCGAAGTGGCCACTTCGGCGGGAAGTCGGCGCGGTGAGGCGGGGCGAGCATTGCGGAAGCCTTGCGGAACGCGGGCGGGTGCCCTGCGGTTCGCGGCTCAGAGTCGTTCCTGCCAGCCGGGACACCCCGCCCCGGCCCACCCCGCAGGAGAGACCACCATGGCCACCACCGCCAAGTCCCGCACCGCCCGCAAGATCGTCGGCTCGCTCGGCGTCCTCGGCGCCACCGCCGCCGTCGCCGGCCTGGGCACCTTCGGCACCTTCACCGACTCCACCACGCCGATCACCACCCAGGTGGCGTCGGGCACCGTCGACATCGACCTGACCAACCCCGGCTACGCCATCCCGGCCACCACCTCCGGCTTCGTCCCGGGCGACTCGCTGACCCGCGCGGTCACCCTGACCAACAGCGGCACCTCGGCCCTGTCCTCGGTGACGCTGTCCACCACCGCCACCGTCTCGAGCATCCTCACCACGAACACCACCAACGGCCTGCAGCTGGGCGTCCGGTCCTGCAGCCAGCCGTGGACCCAGGGCGGCACCTCCGCCGCGCCTGTCTACACCTGCGGCGGCACGGTCACCGACCTCGGCACCACCCCGGTCGTCGGCAACCGCACCCTGGCCGGCATGAACAGCCTGAACCCCGGCGGCACCGACCACCTGACCTTCACCATCAGCCTGCCCACCGCCGCCGACAACGCCTTCCAGGGCAAGTCCTCGACGCTCAGCCTCGTCTTCACCGGCACCCAGCGCGCCGCCGCCGCCCGCTGACGCCCACCGACGCCCCCTGACGCGACGTCCCGCCGAGATCCTGGAGACCACGCCATGACCGCCGTCCTCCCCGCCCGCGCCCCGGAGGCAGCCGCCGCGCCGGCTCCGGCCGCGCAGGCCCCCGCGACCGCCCGCCCCGGCCTGCTGCGCCGCGCCGTCCGGTTCGCCGGACGCTGGTCCCTGCGGGGCCTCGTGGCCACGGCGGTCGTCGCGCTGCTCGGCCTGGCCATCGGCCCGCACGTCCTGGACTACCGGACGATGACCATGCTCACCGGCAGCATGGCGCCGGGCATCGAGCCCGGGGACGTCGTGGTCTCCGTCCCGATGGACGTCGCCGACGTCGAGGTCGGCATGGTCATCAGCTACCACATCCCGATCGACGACCACCGCGTCGTCACCCACCGCGTCATCGACGTCCAGCGTTCGGCCGACGGCACCGTCTCGGTGCAGACGAAGGGTGACGCCAACGACGCGGCCGACCCGTGGACGGCGGTCCTCAGCGGCGACACCGCCTACCGGATGGTGGCCGTGGTCCCCGAGGTCGGCAACGCCATCGCCGCGCTGCGCGACCCGCTGGTCAACAAGGTCCTGGTGTACGGCGCCCCGGCGCTGCTGGCCGGCTGGATGCTCCTCGCGATCTGGCGGCCGGTCCGCGACGAGGACGCCGGCCCCGGCACCGACGCCGCCACCGGCGAGCCGTCCCGCGCCTGACCGCCGGATCTTGCGGATCCCTTGCGGGAGACGCGAGGGGATCCCGCGGTCGCCCCAGCAGAGTCGTCCCTGTCGCCGGCACCCCCCGCCGCCCGACCACCCGAGCACCAGAGAGAGGAGACCGAGCCATGACCCGCACCCGCCGCTGCGTGCTCCTGCTCGTCCTCACCGTCGCCGCCCTCATCGGCGCTTCCCTGCCGGCCAACGCCCTGTTCAGCGACAGCGCCGCGACCGCCGTGCAGCCGGCCATCGGCACCCTCACCGTCCAGGGCCCGACGAACGTCCGGGTCGAGACCTCCTGCGTGACCACGACGACGACCATCCGCCGGGTCTTCGACAGCTCCACGAACGCGCAGCTGAGCTACCAGGAGACGCGGACCACGGCGAACTCCAACAGCAACGTCGAGAGCGACACCACGGTGCGCACCGACAACAGCCCGACGTGGGGGCAGTACACCCTCACGCGGACGATCAAGGACACCTGGCTCACCGCCACGGCCCGGTGGAACCGGAGCAACAGCCCCGGCATCACCGGCTACCAGATGACGGCGTTCCTCAACGGCGGCGTCGCGGTGCCGATCGGCACGGCCGCGGCGTCGGCCAACAACTACTCCGACGGTTACGACGCCAGCGTCGTCGACCTCGGCGCCCGGCTGTCGATGGTCACACTGACCAGCTACGGCTGGACGGCGTCGGGAAACCTGAGCAACGTCGTCACCTGCTGAGCGCCGACGGCAGCGGGCCCGGACCTCGGTCGAGGTCCGGGCCCGCTGACGTCTGCGGTCTCAGGCGACGAGGCGGTAGCCCACGCCGCGGACGGTCTTGATCTCCGGCGTGCTCAGCCCGGCGGCCTGCAGCTTGCGGCGCAGGTTGGACATGTGCGCCTCGACCAGGCGCACGCTGCCCTCCCAGTCGGTCTGCCAGACCTCGCGCAGCAGCGTCTCGCGCTGGAGCACCCGGCCCGGCCGCGAGGCCAGCGCCGCCAGCAGGTCGAACTCGGTGCGGGTCAGGTCGACCACGGCGCCGTCGACGCGGACCTCGCGGCTGTCCTCGTCCACCTCGAGCTCGGCCAGCCGGCGCACCGACTCCTCCACCGGCGCGGCGGGGGCGGCCGGGGCGACACGGGGACGACGCAGCATCACCTGCACCCGGGCGACCAGCTCGCGCGGGGAGAACGGCTTGGACATGTACCCGTCGGCGCCGACGGCCAGGCCGACCAGCAGATCGACCTCCTCGGCGCGCGCGGTCAGCATCAGCACGTAGCACTCGGACTCGGCGCGGATCTGGCGGCACACCTCGGTGCCGTCGGCGTCAGGCAGGCCGAGGTCGAGGACGACGACGTCGGGGGCCGACCGGCGGACCTCGGCGAGCGCCTCGGCACCGGTCCCCACCGCGCGCACGTCCATCCCGGCCCGGCCCAGCACGGTGACGACGAGCTCGCGGATCTCCTCGGTGTCCTCGACGACCAGCACGGACTGCTCGGCCACGACGTGTTCCTCCCGTCCCGGTGGATGCGGTGGTGGCGCGGGCCGCGTCACCTGACCGGGTGATCGGCCCCGCCGGGTTCCCGCTTGACCGGCGCCGTGGCGGCCTCCCCCCTTCGGGTGAGCACGACCGCTGCCGTGGGGAGGGGTGCGGTGTCCCCGTGGCGGAGCGCGGAGACGGCGAGACCGCGCGGCCCGGCGAGCGTGCCGACCGCCGCGGCGACGCCGTCCTCGGCGCCGGGCCGCATCACCGAGAACCCGGCGACGACCCGCCCGCCCGGGGCGAGCACCCGGGCCACGACGTCCCACTCCGGAGCCGGCGGAGTCCAGAAGGCCCGGACGTCGACGGCGACGACCACGTCGAACGGCCGCTCACCGAGGTCGGCGTCGAGCAGGGGCACCGCCTGCAGCCGGACCCGACCGGCCGCGAGCGCGGCCCGGTTCCGCCGGGCGGCGGCGGCCACCATCGTCGCCGACCGGTCGACGGCGACCACCTCGCACCCGTGGCCGGCCAGCAGGTCCACCAGCACCCCGTGACCGCAGCCGACCTCGAGCACCCGCTCCCCCGCCCGGGCCGCGACGACCCCGGCCACCCACGCCAGCCGCTGCGACGGCACCCCTCACCGCCTCCCGGACAACGGCGTCGCCCCGCGGGGGTGAGCGGGGTCACCCGGCCGGGCGGGTTCGGTGCCGGCTCGGCTCAAGGACCGACGCCGGCACGTCGATCCCTTCCCTGCCCACGGAAGGGCGCCATCGGGGTGCGAGGCCCCGCCCAGCAGGAGGACCGCCATGATCGGTCTCACGCGTCGCACGGGTGAACCGTGCCGGATCGACCCCGCGGCGATCCAGCGGGTCGAGACGACGCCGGACACCGTGGTGTTCCTCGTGGACGGCACGCACGTGTCGGTCCGCGAGACCGTCGAGCAGGTGCTGCTGCGCGTCCGCGAGGCCCGGGCCGGCGACATCGTCGCCTGCTACGAGCTCGACCGCGGCCGGACCGCCGACCCGCACGCCCTGCAGGACATGCTCGCCGAGATCGCGGAGATCCGCGGGTGCCGGGTGGCCGGCCAGACGTACTGAGGGCCCGGGCTCCCCGGTTGACACGTGACATCGTCCGGTGTCACATGGTGTCGTGGAAGGAACCGCCGACGCCGTCCTCGCGATGGACGGGCTCGGTCTCGTGGCGACGGCCGGGTTCTTCGTGCCCGCGGCGGTGCTGGTCGCCGTGGTGGTCGGCGCAGTGGTGCGCGACCGCCGCCTCACCGTCCGCGAGAACGCCCGGCTCGACGGCTCGCACGAGCGACTCGACCCCGGCCCGGACCGACCGGGGCCGGCCCGGGACTAGCTCCGCCCGCGCTGCTCGATCCCCTGCAACACCTCGGTCAGCGCGTCCTGGACGCGCGCCGCCATCTCCGTGCGGAACCCGGCCAGCAGCGCCTGCGCCGCAGCCGGCTGCAGCCGGTTTACCAGCCCCCGGACCCGCTCCAGCTCCTCACCCGGCGGCACCCCGTCGAGCTGGGCCCGCCAGCCGGTCTCGAGGAACATGGACACGTAGATGTCGGCGACGGCCCGCACGTGCTCGACGACCCGGGCCTGTGCCGCGATGAGGATCGACGGCGGCACCCCCAGCTCGACGACCTGCAGGCCCGCGGTGAGCAGCGAGGGGTCGAGCACCCGGAGCATCCCGTCGTCCTGCCGTTCCAGCAGACCCAGCTGCACGAGCTCCTCGACGACCCGCGCGTCCGGCGCCACCCCGGCCCGCGCGGCGAGGTCCTCGGGCGAGATCACCTCGGATTCCGGCGGCAGCCACGGGGACAGCAGCGCCCGGTGCAGCGCCAGCGTGGCGGAGCTGGCCGCCTCCGGGGCATGCGCCAGCGTCCGCTCGATCATCGTCAGCGGGTAGCCCTCGGCCAGCATCTCGCGCACCAGCAGCAGCCGAGCCACGTGCTGGCGCCCGTAGTACCCGGTCCGGCCGACCAGCCGCGGCGGGGGCAGCAGGCCCCGGGCGGCGTAGGCACGGACGTTGCGGACGGTCATCCCGACGCGCGCGGCGAGCTCGTCGACCGTGAGCTCGCGGTCGACCTCCTCCTCGGGCACGCCCGGCGCACCGACGGACACCTCCCCCACCTCCTCCTGAGGGGTCCACGGTAGCGCCGGGCTCCATGTATCACTTGTCGATGTCACATAGCAGGTGTTCCATACCTGCGTGCCGACGACACCGTCCACCGCTCTCGCCGCCGCCGAGACCCGCCCCGCCGGGGGTGCCGCCCTGGGCGAGGTGGCCCTGGCTACCGGCATCGGCGTGCTGCTCACCGTCGTGCTGCTCGGGCTGGTGTACCTGCACCGCACCCGGCGCACGACCGTCCTCAGCCGGGTCGGCGGCCGCCTCGGGCGGGCGACCGGCGTGCCGGACTGGGTGGCGCTGCCGACCGTCCTCACGACCCTGTCGCTGCTCCTCGCCCTGCTCGGCATGCTGTGGGACATCGCCCTGCACATCGGGGTGGGCCGCGACGAGGGACCGCTGGCCAACCCGGCGCACTACCTCATCCTGTTCGGCCTGTTCGGCGTCTTCGCCGGCGGCGTGCTGGCCTGCGCGATGCCCCTGGACGTGACACCGGGGCCGGCCGCCGTCCGCTTCGTCCGGGGCTGGGACGTCCCCGTCGGCGGCATCCTGCTCACGGCCGCGGGCTTCTACGCCCTGCTCGGCTTCCCCCTCGACGACGTCTGGCACCGGTTGTTCGGCCAGGACGTCACGCTGTGGGGACCCACCCACCTGATGCTCATCGGGGGCGCCGGCCTGTCGATCGTGGGCCTGCTGGTCCTGGAGATGGAGGGCCACGGCGGTCGGGCGCACGGGGACGGGGAGGTCGGCCGAACGGGCCGGTTCCTGCGCCAGGGCTCGGCGATGGGCGGCCTGCTGCTGGGCCTGTCGGTCTTCCAGGGCGAGTTCGACTTCGACGTCCCGCAGTTCCGCCTGGTCCTCGAGCCGTTCCTGATCGCCGGCGCCGCCGGACTGGCCCTGGTGGCCGCCCGGATGTGGATGGGGAGGGGCGGCGCGCTGATGGCCGCGGCGTTCTTCCTGGTCGTCCGGGGCCTCATCGCCGTCGTCGTCGGGCCGGTGTTCGGGGAGATCACGCCGGGCTTCCCGCTCTACCTCGGCTCGGCGCTCGTCGTCGAGCTGCTCGCCCTGACCTGGCCGCCGACCCGGCGCCCGCTGCTCTTCGGCGGGGTCGCCGGCGGGCTCATCGGCACGGTCGGCACGCCGACGGAGTGGGGGTGGACGCAGGTCTCCCAGACGCTGTCGTGGACCGGCGACGTCCTGGTCGAGGGCACGCTCATGGCCGTGCTCGCCGGCGTGGCCGGTGGCCTGCTCGGCACGCTGCTCGCCCTCGGCCTGCGCAGCCGGCTGCCGCGTCCGGCGATCGCCCGCACGGTCGTCGTCACCTCGGTGCTGGCCCTGGGCGCCGGCGTCGCCAACGGGCTGGTCGCCACGGTCCCCGACGACGTCGAGGCCACCTTCACCATCACCGACGTCACCACCGACCCGCGCACGGCCGACATCCAGGTGCAGCTGCGCCCGGCCGGTGCGGTCGACGACCCGGCGTGGGTGCAGATCACCGCCTGGCAGGGCGACGGCCTGGTCGTCGAGGACCTCGAGCGCACCGCCGAGGGCACCTACCGGACGACCGGGCCGGTGCCGCTGCACGGCACCTGGAAGACGCTGCTGCGCGTCCACGACGGACGCCAGCTCTACGCCGTGCCGATCTACCTGCCCGAGGACCCGGCCATCCCGGCCGAGGAGATCCCGGCCGAGGACGGTGTGACCCGCAGCGCGATCCCGGAGATCGACGTCCTGCAGCGGGAGCTGAAGGAGGCCGGGGGCGGGCTGTGGCTGGTCTCGAACCTCGTCGTCCTCGCCTGCACCCTGGCCCTGATCGCGGGCATCTCGTGGGGCGTGGGGCGCTACTCCCGGCGCGGGAGCGCGGACGAGCGGTTCCCCGACACCCCGGTCGAGGGGCCGGTGCCCAGCGGGGCGGGCCGCCGGTGAGCGCCCGGACCGGGGTGGCGGCCGGGCTCGCCGCCACCGTCCTGCTGCTGGCCGGCTGCGCAGGCACCTCGCCGGGTGAGGCCGCGTCTCCGGGGAGCAGCGCCGCGCCGTCGGCTCCGGCCGCCGGCGGGTCGCCGGAACGGTCCCCCGCCGCGTCGCCGGCCCCCTCCGGCACCCAGCTGGCCGTCGAGGTGACCGGCGGGCAGGTCTCCGGCGACACCGGCCGGGTGCCCGTCGGACTGGGTGAGCAGGTGACGCTGACGGTCACCGGCGACACCCCCGACGAGCTGCACCTGCACGGCTACGACCTCACCGCCCAGCTGGTGCCCGGGGAGCCGGCGGTGCTCACCTTCGTCGCCGACATTGCCGGGGTGTTCGAGGTGGAGCTGCACGACTCCGGGGCGCTGCTGCTGAGCCTCCAGGTGGGCTGACGCCGGCCGTGCACGCCTCCGCCGGGGCGGTGCTGGCGCACGGCGTCGGCTCGCGCACCGATCTCCCGCTGCCGCTCGGCCTGGCCCTGTACGGCGCCGGGGCGGCGATCCTCGTCGGCTTCGTCGTCCTGCTGCTGCTCTGGCGCAGCCCGCGGCTGGGCGACGGCCGGTCGGGCCGGCCGCTGCCGTCGTGGCTGCAGCGGGCCGCCGACTCCGCCGCCGTCCGGCGGACCCTGCAGGCGGTGGCGCTCGCCGTCGCCGTCCTGGTCGCAGCGGCGGCGGTGCTGGGCCCGGAGGAGACGCGGCGCAACCTCGCGCCCTGGGCGCTGTACGTGACGTTCTGGGTCGGGCTCGTGCCGGCGAGCCTGCTCCTCGGGCCGGTGTGGCGGGTGCTCAACCCGCTGCGGCTGCTCTCCCGGCTGCTGCGCCCGCTCGTCGGGCCACCGCGCGGGGCCGCGCGGCTGCCGGCGCTGGGCCTGTGGCCGGCGGCGGCGTCGCTGCTGGCGTTCGTGTGGCTGGAGCTGGTGCCGGCCGGACGGTCGGACCCGGACGTCGTCGCGGCCTGGCTCGCCGGCTACGCCGCGGTGCACGTCGGCGCCTCGCTGTGGTTCGGCGAGGAGTGGTTCGCCGCCGGCGACGGCTTCGAGGTCTACTCCACGCTGCTCGGCCGGCTGTCGGTGCTCGCCCGGCGCGGCGACGGCCGGCTGGTGCTGCGCTCGCCGCTGACCAACGCGATGACGACGCCGGCTACGCCGGGGCTCGCCGCGGTCGTGATGGTGCTGCTCGGCTCGACGGCCTTCGACGGGCTGACCCGCACCGTCTGGTGGCAGGAGGGTCCCGGCGCGGCGGACGGCGTCGGGTCCGGCACGCTCGGGCTGGCCGCGATGGTGGTCCTGGTGTCGCTGCTGTACCTGGCCGGCACGCGGCTGTCCGGGCGGCTGAGCCGGCTGCCGCTGGGTCCGCAGCCGCGGCTGTTCGCCGCCACCGTGGTGCCGATCGCGCTCGGGTACACCGTGGCGCACTACTTCAGCCTGTTCGTCCTCGACGGGCAGACCACCTGGATCGTGGCGAGCAACCCCTTCGGCGCGGCCGGCGTGGACCTGTTCGGCACCTACGCCAACGTCGTCGACCTGCGCGCGGTGTCGGCCGACCTCATCGCCTGGGTGCAGGTGGGCGCCGTCGTCGCCGGCCACGTCGTCGGCGTGCTGCTGGCGCACGAGCAGGCGCTGCGGCTGGCCCCGCGCGCGCCGGCGTCGGACCAGCTGCCGCTGGTCGTCGTGATGGTGCTGTTCACCGTCGGCGGGCTGGGCCTGCTGTTCGGCTTCTGAGCCCGGCCGGGGGTGCGCCCCGGCCGGGCTCCGGCGGGGTCAGCCGCGGCCGTCGGCGGCCTGCCGCATCCGCTGCATGGCCTGCATCTGGGCGAGGATGTCGGTGTGCTCGCCCTCGAGGGCGCGCGGCGTGGTGTC
This sequence comes from Trujillonella humicola, assembly GCF_046233715.1. Taxonomy (NCBI): domain Bacteria; kingdom Bacillati; phylum Actinomycetota; class Actinomycetes; order Geodermatophilales; family Geodermatophilaceae; genus Trujillonella; species Trujillonella humicola. The sequence goes on from NZ_JBJNRJ010000013.1 coordinate 90,796, forward strand.
GACGTCGGTGGCGCGGGCGCGCAGCGCGCCCACCGTGCACTCCTCGCGGGACCGGTGCTCGAACGGGTCGAACCGGTAGAAGCGGCAGGCGTTCTCCCAGGTGATCTCGTGGATCTCGTCGTCGGGGAGCCCCACCTGGTCGAGGGACTTCACGAGCGTCTCCGGCGACTGGGGCCAGGTGGAGTCCGAGTGCGGGTAGTCGCACTCCCAGGCGATGTGGTCGACGCCGATGTGGTGGCGCATCTCCAGGCCGACGGTGTCCTCGATGAAGCAGGTCAGCACCCGCTCGCGGAACACCTGGCTCGGCAGCTCGTCGCCGAAGTCCTGGCCGGTCCACAGGTGGTGCTTCTGGTAGATGACGTCGGCCCGCTCCAGCCAGTAGGGCACCCAGCCGATGCCGGCCTCGGCGAGGGCGAAGCGCAGCGTCGGGAACTTGCGCAGGATCGGCGACCACAGCAGCTCGCTGGCGAAGATGCCGGTGGCGAAGGGCATCGTGTGGATCATGACGTCGAAGGGGGACCGCGGCATGAAGTTGGGCTGCGCGCCGAAGTGGAAGACCATCGCCGAGTCGGTCTCCTCGCAGGCCTGGTAGGCCGCGTCCCACTCGTCGCCGTGGATGTCGGGCATGCCGTTGAAGCGGTGCGGCTCCGGGTGGAACGAGATGGCGTGGCAGCCCTTCTCGGCGACCCGGCGGATCTCGGCGGCCATGAACTCCGGGCCGACCGCGAAGCCGGACAGCGCCAGCGGGATGAACCGCCCGGGGTGGGAGCCGCACCACTCGTCGATGTGCCAGTCGTTGTAGGCGCGCAGGATCGCCGCGGCGAAGTCCTTGTCGCTGTTGGTGACGAAGAACTGCCCGCCCAGCCCCGGCCACGAGGAGAAGTTCAGGCTGGCGAGGATCCCGTTGGCGTCCATGTCGCGGACCCGCTCGTGCACGTCGTAGGCGCCGGGCCGCACCTCCTCGAAGGTGTCCGGGTCGTGCCCCCAGTCCTCCTTGGGCCGGCCGACGACGGCGTTGAGCCCGAACGTGCGGATCTCCTGCCCCTCGATGAGCCACGCGTCGGTGCCGTCGTCGCGACGCACCACCTTGGGCGCCCGGTCCTTGTACCTGGCCGGCACGTGGTCGCGGATGTAGTCGGTCATGGACGGCGGCTCGACGATGTGGTCGTCGACGCTCACCAGGACCAGGTCGTCGAGGCGCATGGCAGCTCTCCTGTCGGGCGGGGCGGGGCCTGGCGCGGAGTGAGGCAGGCGTCACACTCCGCCGACAACGGCCGTCCGCCGGCTCAGACGCCGACGCCGAGCTCCGACTCCAGCGCGCGGCGGCGCCGGAGGTCCGCGGCGCGGGTGCGGGCGAGCTCCAGCAGGTCCGCCGACAACCGCGTCGTCTCCTCCGCGGCCTCGGCGCGCAGTGCGGCCAGGTGCGCCTCCACCGCGTCGACCGCGCGGGCGGCCCACGCGCGCACGGTCGTGGCGTCGACGTCGTGGGTGAAGTTCTCCGGCAGCCGCAGCACCGGACCGGCGTCGGCGCGGTGCGCCCAGTCCCCCACGGGCGGGTCGGCCAGGGGCGGGCGGCTCGCCCGGGTGGCGAAGAAGCGGCCGTCGCCGGTGAAGGGGACGCAGACGGTCACGGTCAGCCGGGCCGCCGTCCCCGCGACGAACCCGGCCTCCTCGCGGCGCAGCCGCGGGAGGTCCGGCGCCGAGGCCCGCAGGACCTCATCGACGCGGCGGACCGAATCGCCGAGCTCGCCGTCCAGGGACCACTGCAGCGCCTGCGCCGTCAGGGCCGTGCGGCGCCGGGAGGTCTCGTCGGCGAACCGGCCGACCGTGAACAGCTGCGACATCCCGCCATCCTGCCCGAGCGGCCGGGCGGCTGGTCGCGGACAGCTACTCGCGCACGACCCAGACCTCGGCCGGGCCCTCGGGGGTGTCGCGGACCTGCACGGGCTCGAACCGCTCGTACACCCCGTACCAATGCGGGCCGGAGTACACGAGGACGGCGGACTTGAGCTCCTCGGCCGCCACGTCGTCCACCTGGCCGTGGCGCGGCCCGCCCCAGTGGAAGACCAACGGCATGGGTCGACCGTAGTCCTTCCGCCCGAAGCGATGATCACCCCGGTCGGGACGACGCAGGGCGCCCTCCGGGCCCCGGTCGCCGCGTCCCGGCGCGGCGCGACCGGGCCGCACCAGCTCCTGCTACCTCGTCGGCGACGACGTCCCCCCGGGGGGCCCGCGCCACGGTCGGGTGCAGGCCGGTCCGCCAGCGGAAGGACGCCTCGGCCGGGAGCGTCAGGGGCAGGCGCTCGGGCGCGGAGGGCCGGGCGAGCAGGTACCCGCTGGCCGAGTCCACCCCGAGGGCGCTGAGCGCGGTCAGCTGCGGCAGCGTCTCGACCCCCTCCGCGATGACGTGCGCACCGATGGCCCGCGCCAGGGTCACGATGCCGGCCACCAACGCCTCGCCGCGGGCTGTCGCGAGGTCGTGGACGAAGGACTTGTCCACCTTGATGACGTCGACCGGGAACTCGCGCAGGCGGGCCAGCGAGCTGTAGCCAGTCCCGAAGTCGTCGATGGCGATCGCCACCCCCAGCTCGCGGATCCGCTGCAGCACCTCCCCCGCCCAGGAGCAGTCGGCGAGCGCCGACTCCGTCACCTCGATCCCCAGGCGGTGGGCGGGCAGCCCGGCACGGTCCAGCCGCGCGGCGAGCCGGGCGGGGAACCCGCGGTCGGCCAGCTGCCGCGGGGACACGTTGACCCAGACCCGCAGCTGCGGGAGGTGCGCCCACCGGCCGGCGTGCTCGAGGGCCCGGTCGAGGACCAGCTCCCCGATGCGGTGGATCAGCCCCGTCTCCTCGGCGACCGGGATGAACTCCTGCGGTCCGACGAGCCCACGGACCGGATGCCGCCACCGGACCAGCGCCTCCACGTGGCAGATCCGCTCGACCCGGAGGTCGAAGGCGGGCTGGTACTCCACCAGCAGCTCGTCCCGGTCCAGGGCGTTGCGGAGGTCGCTCTCGATCTCGACGCGGCGCACCGACTCCACGTGCATGTGCTCGTCGAACCAGACGGCCCGTGCCCGTCCGGTGTCCTTGGCGCGGTAGAGCGCCGCGTCGGCTTCCCGGAGCAGGATGTCCAGACCGGCCGGACCGGTCGCCGTGGCCAGGCCGACGCTGACGGTGACGAGCAGGCGCGCACCCACCTCGACCGGCTCCTGGCTCGCCTCGATGACCTCGTCGGCGAACCGGCCGGCCTCCTCGGTGGAGCGGTCCACCAGGACCACCACGAACTCGTCGCCGCCGAAGCGGGCCACCAGGTCGCCCGGCCCGGCCAGGGACGCGAGCCGCCGTGCGAACCGGCGCAGCAGGCGGTCCCCGACACCGTGGCCCAGGCTGTCGTTGACGAGCGTGAACCGGTCCAGGTCGATGAAGGCGACGGTGAGACGGGCATCCGGCTCTCCGCCGAGGGTCCGGGCCACCTCCTGGCGTATCCCGGCGCGGCTGAGCAGGCCGGTCAGCTCGTCGTGCGTGGCCCGGTGGGCCAGGTCGCGCTGCGCGCGTTCAGCGGCCGCCCGGGCCGCCCGCTCGGCGGCCAGCAGCCGTTCCCGCTCGTGCTCCATGGCCCGCCGCCGGGAGATGTCCCGGAAGTAGATGGCGATGCCGCCCCGGCGCAGGGGGTACACGCGGGCCTCGCACCACAGGTCCGCCTCGTCGTAGCACGCCTCGAGGGTGGCGGCCCGTCCGGTGCGCGCGACCTGGCGGTAGGTCCGCTCGAACTCCGTGCCGAGCAGTGCGGGGAACCGGGCCCAGATGTCCTCGCCCACGATCTCGTCACGCGAGACGCCCAGCCGGGCCTCGGCCGGCGCGTTGATGTACGTCATCCGCCAGTCGGCGTCGACGCCGATGTACATGTCGCTGATGGACTCGAGGCTGTCGGCGAGCTCGGCCGCCGTCCGCGTGGTGGCCTCCGCCCGGACCGCCTCGGCCTCCGCCGTGCTCACGTCCCGGAACGACACGTATGCCCGTGGCGAGTCCCCGTCGAGGAACGTGGCGGTGGTGACCTCGGCCGGAAAGGTGGACCCGTCGCTGCGGCGCAACCGGAGCACCCCGCGGAACCTGCCCTCCCTGGCCCGGGTCTCGAGCGCCTCGACCCACCGGGGGTCACGCCGGTCTACGATCCCGTCCCGGCCGAGCTCGACCAGCTCCAGCTCCGTCCGGCCCAGCAGCTCGCAGGCCCGCGCGTTCCCGCCGAGGGTGCGCCCGTCGGCCGAGGTGATGAGCACCCCGTCGAGACCGTGGACGAACAGCGCCTCGTAGACGCTGCTGCGCAGCGTCGACGGCGCCGGCTCGAGGATCACATCGGCGTATCGGCGGATCGACGGTTCCGGTTGACCGTGTTCCGCAATTCGGGTGAGCCGCTTCGCCCTGCACCCGGACGCCCAGGCGCCCGTCCTTGTGACGTCATGGGTGCCGGCCGAGTGGCTCACGGCCGCCGTGGACGGCGGCGCCACGACAGGATCGTGGGTCGTGGCCCCGCCTCCGCCGTGGTGCTGCCCGGTGCGCCGCTCAGGCGGCAGCGGCGCACCGGTCGGGCGATGGACCGGTGCCGGTGGTCATCGGCCGGCACCGCGCCCGTCCGCCCGTCCGCCCGTCGTGGCATCAGCCACCCGGACGGAACACGGCACGGACGCACCCGTCCTCCTTCTCCTTGAACATCCGGTAGCCCTTCGGACCGTCGTCGAGCGGCATCACGTGGGTGGCGAGGTGCTCGGTCCGCAGCTCGTCCCGGCTCATGTGCTCGAGGATGTCCGGGACGTAGCGGTGCCCGTGCTGCTGGGCGCCGCGCAGGGTCAGCGCCTTGTTCATCACCGCGCCGAGGGGGAACTTGTCCACCAGGCCGGCGAAGACGCCCAGGGTGAAGACCGTCCCGCCCTTGCGGCAGGCGTAGATCGCCTCGCGCACCGCCGTGGGCCGGTCGGTCTGCAGCCGCATCTGCTGCTTGACCTGGTCGTAGAGGTACTGCGGGCCCGGACTGTGCGCCTCCATGCCGACCGCCTCGATGCAGACGTCCGGTCCCCGGCCACCGGTCATCTCGCGCAGCTCGGCGGGGACGTCGGCCTGCTCGTAGTCGAGGGTCTCCGCCCCGATGTGCGTGCGGACCTGCTCCAACCGGTTGTCGAGGCGATCGATGACGACGACCCGCTCGGCGCCCATGAGCATGGCCGCGCGGGCCGCCATCTGGCCGACTCCCCCGGCACCCCACACCGCGACGACGTCCCCCGGCCGGACCTCGGCCTGGTGCGCCCCGGTCCAGCCGGTGGGCGCGGCGTCGGAGGCGAACAGCGCCCGCTCGTCGGAGACGCCGTCGGGGATCGTGAACGCCCCGTTGTCGGCATAGGGCACCCGGATGTAGGGCGCGTGACTGCCCGCCCAGCCACCCGTCGCGTGCGAGTACCCGAAGCAGCCGCCGATGGACTGCCCCCACAGCGCCTCGGTGATCCCCGGGTTGGGATTGCCGTTGTCGCACAGCGACCACAGGTCGTGCTTGCAGTACCAGCACTGCCCGCAGCCGATGAAGGAGACGACGACCACGCGGTCGCCGACCTGGTGCTTGGTCACGCCGGAGCCGACCTCGGCGACGGTGCCCATGAACTCGTGCCCGAGCACGTCACCGGCGCGCATCGCGGGGATGTAGCCGCCGACGAGGTGCAGGTCCGAGCCACAGGTCACCGACAGGCCGACCTCGAGGATGATGTCGTGGTCGTTGAGGATCTTCGGCTCCGGGACGTCCTCGACGCCCACGTCGTTGACGCCTCGCCAGGTCACCGCCTTCATCGCACACCTGCCTTCGGGGCCACCTTGGTCCACGCCTCGAGGAGCGCGCCGCCGGGGGTCGCCGTCCGCTTGCCGTGCGGCGCGGGATCCACCGCCAGCACCTCGCCCACCTCGATGAGCTGCTTGGCCTTGCGCAGCGCGGACCGCAGGTCGGCCTGCGGGTCGCTGCCGCCGAGCCGGCCGAGGGCGCTGCCGGAAGGCTGGTCTCGCAGCCGGGCGCCGAGCTCGGTGCCCTTGCCGCCCGCGGCCGCCCGGATGCGGACCTCGATCCGGTCGCCGAACTCGGCCAGGGGTGCGGGCAGCTGCACGGTGTCCACGTCGGACGGCTCCCGGTAGACGGTCACGAAGAGCCACCCGGACGCCGGCCGGCCCGCACCGGCCGGCCTTGCCGCGGACGGATCGATGGCCGACCGCACCTGGCGGACGACGGTTCCGCCGGCCCGGGCGGCGAAGGACGCCACGTTCCCCAGGGAGGAGGTCATGCCCGACCTCCCGCGGCCGCGGTCTGGGGGGCCTTGGCGAACTCCTGCACGATGCGCTCGCAGAACGCCGGCAGGTCGTCCGGCGACCGGCTCGTGGTGATGTTGCCGTCGGTGACGACCTCCTCGTCCACCACCTCCGCCCCCGCGTTGCGCAGGTCCGTGCGCACGCTCGGCCAGGAGGTCAGCCGGCGGCCGCGGGCGACGCCGGCCTCGACGAGGTTCCACGGGCCGTGGCAGATGGAGGCGACCGGCTTCCCGGACTCGACGAACTCCCGGACGAACCGCACCGCTGTGCCGTCCATCCTCAGCTTGTCCGGGTTGACCGTGCCGCCCGGCAGCAGCAGCGCGTCGTACTCGTCCACCGACGCCGCGCCGACCAGCCGGTCGACCCCGAAGGTGCCGGCGTCCTCCAGGTCGTTGTCCCGTGCCTGGATCTCGCCGTCGTGGATCGACAGCACGTCGGTCCGCCCACCGGCGTCCTCCAGGGCTCGGCGGGGCTGCTCGAGCTCGACGCGCTCCACCCCGTCGGCCGCCAGGATCGCGACCCGCCGTCCGTTCAGCTCCCCGGCCACGTCACGCACCCGCCGGGTGGAGGACGACCTTGGTCCAGCCGTCGTCCCGCTTGTCGAAGTGCTCGTAGGCCTCCGGCGCGCGGTCGAGGGGCAGGTGGTGACTGACGATGAACGACGGCTCGGCCTTGCCCCCGGCGATGAGGTCGCGCAGCTGCCGGTTGTACCTCTTGACCGGCGCCTGACCGCTGCCGATGTGCTGGCCCTTGAACCAGTGCATGCCGAAGTCGAAGGCGAGCTTGCCCTGCTTGGCCAGCTCGTCGGGCGCGCCCGGATCCTGCGGGATGAACACCCCGACGACGCCGATCGTGCCGGTGAAGCGCACCGAGGCGACCAGCCGGTTCATCGTCAGGTTCGCCCGCTCCTGCCCGTCGGGCTCGTGGGCCTGGTAGCCGACGCACTCGCAGCCGTTGTCCGCGCCCAGCCCCATCGTCTCCTCCAGCACGGCCTGCACCGGGTCGACCTTCGAGTCGTCGATGGTGATCGCGCCGATGGACTCGGCCAGCTTGAGCCGGTCCGGGTGCCGGTCGACGACCATCACCTTGCCGGCCCCGCGGATGGTCGCCGAGAGCGCGGCCATCAGCCCGACCGGTCCGGCGCCGTAGATGACGGTCTGGTCGCCGGGCTTCACGCCGGCCATCTCGGTGGCGCGGTAGCCGGTCGGGAAGATGTCGGCGAGCATCACGTAGTCGGCCTGGCGCTGCTCGGCGTCCTCACCCAGCCGCAGGCAGTTGAAGTCACCCCAGGGCACGCGCAGCAGCTCGGCCTGTCCCCCCGCCCACGGGCCCATGTCGGCGAAGCCGTACGCGGCGCCGGCCATCGAGGGCTCCGGCTGCGCGGTCAGGCAGTAGTTCGTGAGCTGGCGCTCGCAGTTCTTGCAGTGCCCGCAGGCGATGTTGAACGGCAGGACGACCCACTCGCCCACCTTCACCTTGTCGACCCCGTCGCCGACCTCGACCACCTGGCCCATGTTCTCGTGGCCGAACCAGCGGCCGGTCTCGAAGTCGGTCCGGCCCTCGTACATGTGCAGGTCGGAGCCGCAGATGTTCGTCGAGGTGATCCGCACCAGGACGTCGGTCGACCGCTCGATCCGCGCGTCCGGTACGTCCTTGACGCTGACCTGGCGGGGTCCGTCGTACACGACTGCCTTCACGGTGCCTCCTCGTCCGGTGGTCCCCGCCCCTGCGGTGTCGGGACCTCGATTGCACCCGGCGACGGGGGGCGCCCGGTATCGGCAGACATGCCGATACCGGGGCGGTCGGCTTCTCCCGGTGAGCAGCAGGAGCACACCCTGGCCGTCGCCGGAGTCCAGCGGATCGGTCGCTCTGCCGATGCCGGACGCCCGGACGCGCCAGCACCCTGGACGTCCGAGCGGCCTGTGAGCCGCATGCGAGAGGGCGTGCCGCGATGAGTGAGACGAAACCAGAGCGCCAGGCGCTGTGGCCGGAGGTCGCGGAGGTCGCGGCGTCCACCGCCACCGTGCAGGAACGCGCGGCCGAGCACCTGCAGAAGCTCGAGCGGATCCTGCCCTTCGACGCCGGCTGGCTCGCCGTGCGCGACCCCGAGCGGCACATCCACGTCCCGGTGGCCACCACCGGTCCGGCCGAGGCCCTCGTCGCCTACTTCGGCCGTCCGGAGGCCGACGAGGAGGTGGACCTGCTGGGTCTGAACCGGCGGCGCCTGCCGATGCTGGACAGCGAGATCCCGATACCGCTGACCGAGGTCCGCGCCTGGGCCGAGCACCTGCTCCCGGCCGGATTCCGCCAGGGCCTGGCGGCCGCGCTGTTCACGACGAGCGGACGGCACGTCGGCTTCCTCAGCCTGCTCTCCGCCGATCCCTCGCGGCCGAGCCCGGCCGACCGCCGGGTCGTCGCCGCCGTCACCACGGCGATCGCCGACGAGCTGGACCGGACCCGGGACATCGCGGAGACCGCCCGGATCGTCGCGAACGCCGGCGCGGGCGTCGTGCTCACCCGGGGAGGCGACGTGCTGCCGCTGCCGGGTCTGCCGGACGACCCCCTGCTGGCGCCGGGCTCACGAACCCCCCGGGTCGCCGCCGACGAGTTGGCCGACAGCGGCGCGTACGTCGCGTTCCTCGCGCCCCTACCCGGTGCCGGCGGAGACCGGCTGGTCCGGGTCACCGCGCTGGACTTCGCCCGGCCGGACCTCGACCACCTCTCGGCCGCGGTGCTCCTGTCCCCACCGGGCGACCTGCACGGCCTCACCCTCCTCGACCTCAGGGTCCTGGGCCTTGTGGTCGAGGGTGTCACCGGCGTCCCGGCCCTCGCGGGGGCGCTCCACGTGGCCGTCGACGCGGTGGCCGACTCCCTGGGCCGGAGCCTGGTCGCCCTGGGGACCAGCGACCTCACGGCCGCCACGGTGCGCGCCCTGCGCAACGGGTTGCGCATCCCCTCAGGAGTGACGGGGCCGACCTGAGCGGATCCGTCGGACAGCCCGGGAGCGGTCGCGCTGGCTCCGGCGCTGCTCGGGGCAGCGACCGGTCCTACAGCATGTCGAGCGGGACCTTCCCGGACGGCGGGGGGAAGAGCCGTCGTGGTAGAGGTGCAGGTCGGAGCCGCAGATCGCGGCGAGCTGCACCCGGACGATGGCGTCGTTGGGGTGCTCGATCTCGGGCCGGTCCTTTTCCTCCATCCTGACCTTGTACGGGCCTCGGTACACCATCGCTCGCATCGGATCCCCTCCTGGGGCGTGCGCCCCCGGGCTCGTGAGGCACCACGGGTGCCCAGCGGCCGGCTCTGCTCACCGGCCTCCTGACTCTGCGCCGACGGCCCGGCCCCAGCCAGCCCACACCCGGGCTCACCGCGGGGCTCCGCCGAAAGATCCGTAGATCTGCCGATGCTCCCGGTCCCCCGATCTCGTCCGGGCGCGCCGGTTCGCCGAGGACGTGTCCGACCGGCGGGTGCGGGTACTCCGCTCACCGCTGAGCAGTCGGCACCGGTGCAACGCACCGCCGTGGCGCCCCGATGGAGCTCCCCGCCCCAGGAGCGGTCCGTCGCCGTTGCGCCATGAGCGACAGGGAGACCCATGCCCACCCGACGACGACTTCGAGGCCGCAGGCTCGCCGCCCTGGTGGCCGACGGCTTCGAGAAGGTCGAGCTGATCGTCCCCCTGCGAGCGCTGAAGAAGGCCGGCGCCGAGGTGGACATCGTGTCCCTGCGGCGCGGCCGGATCCGCGGGGTGAACCTGCACATGCCGGCCAGCCGGGTCCGCGTGGACAAGACGGTCGGCGAAGCCGATCCCGGCGACTACGACGGCCTGCTGCTGCCGGGTGGGTTCATCAACCCCGACCTCCTCCGGCAGTCCGCCCCGGCACGGGAGTTCGTCCGCGCATTCGCCACCAGCGACAAGCCCATCGCCACGCTCTGCCATGGGCCGTGGGTGCTCGCCTCGGCGGGCCTCGTGGACGGACGGACCCTCACCTCCTGGCCCGGCACCCGCGACGACCTGGTGAACGCGGGTGCCACCTGGCTCGACCAGGAGCTCGTCCGGGACGGGAACCTCATCACCAGCAGGGGGCCCCAGGACATGGCCGCCTTCGTCCCCGGGATGCTCGATGCCTTCGCGACGACGTCGCCGGAGCCGGCGAGGACGGCACCGCGTCGGGAGTCCGACGGGCAACGCGAGGCGCCCGTCGGCTGGGCCCTCGCCGCGCTGCGGTGGTCGCCGAAACCGTCGGTCGCCGCGGTGCTGGCCATCGGCCTGGCCGCGGCCGCCCAGCGCGCCCTGGGTGCCCCGAGCGGGCAGAGCCGGCGGACCCGGGCGTCGGGTCGTGCCGGGTGACGCCCGCGAGCCCGCGCAGGCGGTCGGATAGGCGATGCCTACGGGCCGCGAGATTTCTCGTCACGGCCACCGGCACCGGAGCGCCTCGGCTCCGGTAGACATGTGCTCTGCCCGGTATGGGGGAACGGTGAGACGAGCCGCCCTGCCCCGCCGAGCCGTGGCGCGGGGGAACCGATGACGCAGATGCCCCTCCTCGAGCTGGCCGAGATCGCGGCCTCCACCGGCCCCCTGCTCGACCGCTCGCAGGACATGCTCGAGGCTCTTCGCCGCATCGTGCCGTTCGACGCCGCATGGCTGGCGCTCGCCGACCCGATGGGCAGCAGCTACACCACGATCGCGAGTACCGCCTTCGGTGAGAGCACCTTGCGGTACCTGAACGGTCCCGCCATGGCGCACGACATCGAGGTGACCCATACCGATCCCGCACGCCCGCCGCTGAGCCCGTCCGACCTGCCCTACCCAGCCGCGGACCTGCCGACATGGGCCGAGTGCTTCATCCCCGCGGGCTTCCACGAGGCCCTGGGGGTCGCGCTGTTCGGGGAAGGGCAGCGCCACGTCGGGCACCTGGCGCTGCTCTTCGGCAGCAAGGAGCCGCCGCCACTGGCCATGCGGCGTCGGCTGCACTACCTCACCCCCATCCTGGCGCGCGGGTCGGATCCGTTCCGTTCGCCGGCCGCCGCGGCGCAGATGGTGCGGGGGGCGACCGCCGGGGCGGTGCTGTGCCGCGAGGGCGCCACCCGTCCCCTGCCGGGCCTCGACGGCGACGCCCTGCTCACCGCGGGATCGCCCGTCGTCACCCTCGCCCACTCGTGCCTCGATGACGGCCACGTGTACGGGTCCTTCCTCTGGCCGCGTGGCGGCCGCCACGCCCCGGACGGGCACGTCCGCGTGACCGTCCTGGCCGGTACCGACGAGGCACCGGCGAGCGTGCTGGGAACGGTGGTCCTGTCCCCCGTGGCCGACCTGCGCGGGCTGACACCGCGCGAGCTGGAGGTGCTCGGGTTGCTCGTCGACGGGTGCTCCAACCAGCAGATCGCCCGCGCGCTGGTCGTGACCCCGCGGACCGTGGCAGCGCACCTGGAGCACATCCTCGCCAAGCTCGACGCGCCCACGCGGACGCTCGCCGCGGTGCGGGCCGAGCGCGAAGGCCTCTACGTGCCCTCCACCTCGTCGCCCTGCCGCGCACCGACGGGCACGACGGCCGGCACACCGCCCCGACGCTGCCGCTGAGCGGGAACATCCATCCGCGGGCGGTCATGGAGCTGCCTGGCCACAGCGCACAGGGTGATCAGAGACGACCCAGGGCGCCCACCGAATCGGTGAGCGCCCTGGTCATCGGGGTGGAGCTGAGGGGACTCGAACCCCTGACCCCCACACTGCCAGGCCGTCGTGATCGCGTTCGCAGAGGTCCGTCCATGTCCTGAAACACTGTCTGACCTGCTGTTTCGTCGTGATCCGGAACAGCGGCGGGCACCGGCGAACGACCACGAAATCACCGCAACTGCAACCAGAGCTGCAACCAGCCTGGGCCGGTGGATCAGCGGCGGGCCGCCGGCGTGAGCTCGTGCATGCCGTAACTGTTGTCGTCGGGGTTGACGGCGACGCCCGGCGCGACAAGCTCGTGGTGCGGTCGAGTACGTCGGCCGACAGCCGCCGGCCGATCGACCACCCCACCGGGCGGTTCGACGGATCTGCACGTCCTGGACCGATCGACGCATCGGGGACCGGGAGCGTCACCCCACTGCCAGGCGTGCTTGAGGGGGTTCGTGGACGTGCGTAGAAGTGCAAACGCGCATACCAGAACGACGTGCGGTCTTGAGGAGACTGCCAAACTCGCCACCGCTCACCGGGCGCAAACTCCGCGGGCGGTGCGGTTCAGCTCCTGGATCTCGAGGTACCCGCTGACGACCGCTGGCTGAGGTGGCCCCCGCCGGGCGGTTGGACCGCCCCTCCCCCGTTCGCGGAGCCCGCGGCGAGGGCAACCGCCCAGCGCTTCGTCCCCGGAAGCCTGCGGACGAGGCCCTCGGCAGCCAGCCGGGCGTATGCCCGTGTGACGGTGGTGGGATCGATGTTCCAGGCCGACGCAAGGCTCCGCGCCGACGGCAGCGCCGTCCCGGACGCTAGGCACCGGGACCGAATCTCGTCGGCCAGCCGACGCCGCACACACTCGAACATCGGCACGTGCCCGTCGGGCACGCACAGCTCCGTCTCACCTGCTGTCAGCCGCGGACCGCCCTGGCGCCTCACGTCAGCGATGCCGAGGTTGGAGGCGCTCCTTTCGGTCTCACCCATCGAGGAAGCGCAGCAAGGCGTCGTTCACGACGGACGGAGCCTCCTGCTGCAGCCAGTGATTGGCGCCCGGCACCGTGACCACGGCCCTGAGATCCGTGACAACGCCGTCCATCACGGAGGGCGGCATGAACGACGCGACCGGGTCCTCGGCTCCAGCTAGGAACATGGCGGGCGCGTCGATGGTCCGGCCGTGGTACGGCGCGAGCAGTTCCCAGTTCCGATCGAAGTTCCGGTACCAGTTCAATCCGCCGGTGAAGCCGCGACGAGTGAGCGCCTCCACGAAGACGGCGTGCTCATCGGCCGTCTGGAACGCCGGGTGACGCGGGATCGGGGCGTCCGCCCAACCGGACCTGTCGGTGACCCAGCCTCCGTGCAGCGCACGAGGCACATCGGCGGCGAAGGCCGCGTCGGCGACGCCCGGCTGCTGGAGCCACAGCATGTAGAAGTCGTCACCCACCATCTGGCGGAAGAACTGCATGGGAGGAGCCGGCGTCCGAGGTGTGTAAGGCACGCTCAGCGCGACGATCCCGCGCACGCGCTCGGAGTGCAGCAGCGCCGTGTGCCAGGCGACGTAGGCACCGAAGTCGTGACCCACGAGGGTGGCCTGCTTCAGCCCCAGCGCATCGAGCACCCCCACGACATCGCCCGTGAGACGCATGACGTCGGTGTGCTCGATGTCGGCGGGTCCCATGGTTCGGCCATAGCCGCGTTGGTCGAAGGCGATCGCCTGCCGGCCGCTCGCTGCGATGGCCGGCAGCTGGTGACGCCACGAGAACCACAGTTCCGGAAAGCCGTGGAGGAAGACCACGGGATCTCCCGCGCCCAGGGTCACCACATGCACGTCGAGGTCCCCGACGTCGATCTGACGGTGGACCGGACCATCACCCGTTGACGACAGGGACATCGAACCTCCAGGAGCACACCAAGGCGGAATCAGCGGATGAGCCGGCCCGAGTCGACCGGCAGCGCGACCCCGGTGACGTAGCGAGCCGCTGGTGGAACGAGGACTTGGCAGGCGTTGCTCCTGTCGATCCGCTCCGGCCCCGAGGGATCGAGAGCACGCGCACTGTGGGCTGCGGACCGGCGAGGTCCTCACGCGCCGGGGAGTCCGCGTCGGCGGGGAACAGGTCGTGCGGAGGCTGGTGCGGCACCCGGGCCGTGTCCACCGGCGTCGGCAAGACCAGGGTCAACGGATGCTGGGCGACCTCTCGGCAGTCCACGGCCTCGGCGGCTCGGACGGTCTTGGGCACGTCCTCCAGCGTGGCGAGCGACCACGGACCGGTCGTGACGGTGGCAGAGTCGCCCGCCATCGCGCTCGTCTCAGACCTTCTGGAGCGGGCGAAACGGCGGGCACGCTGCCGACCACGCCACACCGGTGTGCGGCCACCGCTCGTCGACCTCGCCCGACGATGTGCGCTCCACTGCTCGACTCAGCCTCACACCCGTCCACCGAGAAAGGTTCGTACACGGTTGATTGTGGCGGACGTTAGCTCGGTCGTACATGGCGGTCAAGGCGGGTCTGAACCGAGGCGCCGGAGTCCGAAGCGCAGACCGCACACGGCGGACCAGGTCTGGCCGGCGTAGCGCGAGACATCCCGACCAAGGGCGCAGCTCGCACCCTCGGTGATTCGTGACGAAGGACGTGGATCCCCCGACGGCCGCCGTTCGACGAGCGTCCAGCCGAGGGCCTCTAGGTCGCGAACGACCTCGGCCTCGCTGGCCCACACGGGACCCCGCCAGCATCAACTCGGAAGTCGCGTAGGCCCGGTTGTCGGCGCGTGTTCGAGTAGGGCGCGTTGAACCGCCACTCCCGCGGCGGCCGCCGCCGCGAGGTCGATCTGGTGGTGCCGATGCAGAAGGCGACGACGACCGACAGCTCCGGGCGGCTGCGCAGGACCTGGGCGGCCACCTGGGTTGTGGACCAGATGCCCAGTACGTCCACGCCGTCGACGGCGGCGATCGGGTCGGCTTCGTCCAGCCCCCCTCCCGCAGCGACTCGACCTCGTAGCCGGCGGCTTCCAGCAGGCCCGCCCCGACGGGGTCGATGCTCTCCGGCGACAGGGCTCCCAGCACGAACCGAACCTCCGCGACCGCAGGACCGCTGACGACGGGCACCGGCCCGCGGCGCCGACGTGCCCAGGGATCCGCGCGTACTCCCCGGTCGGAACGGACGCGCGCCGGGCCGCGCGTGGCCCGTCACCACCATGTCCTCCGAGCACCTCTCTCGGACCCGGGGCGCCTCCGTCTCCGGCGGACCCGAGGCGTCGCCCGCCTGGGTCGTACACGGACGAATGACGTGGCCCGCACACATCTCGACCGTGTGTGCTAGAAATCACCCCGATAGGTCGTACACGGACAAGTTTCACCCGTCTCCTCAGCGGTCTCGACCGCTCGCGGTAGAGAACATCCTCGTTTCTGTCCCCCACCATCCGGAGTTCTGTCTAGTGAGAGTCACTCGAACTTCCCTGGTCCTCGCCATCGTCGGGGTGCTCCTAGGCCCTGTTTGATAAGTCGCGGAGATAGATGTTGATGTTGGTGATCTCGACGGTGGCGTCGTAGCGGACGGCGAGCTTGTCGTACCGGGTGGCGAAGGCGCGGTTCTGCTTGTG
>NZ_JBJNRJ010000140.1:0-888 GCF_046233715.1 Trujillonella humicola
CCCAGGAGGCGTAGGTCGGGGTGAAGTCCAGTTCCACGGCGTGCCGGGCCGCCCAGGCGCGGATCTTGGGGCCCTTGTGCGCCGACAGGTTGTCCATGATCACGTAAATGGGGTCGCCGTCGGGCCGGGCGGCGCGGATCGAGCGCAGCGCTGCGAGGGTGTTCACTGCGCCCTTGTGGCTTCGGACCACGCCCCAGAGCCGGTCCTCGCCGATGGAGTAGCAGCCGTGGAAGTACCGCACGCCGGCGGTCTTGTGGAAGTTCGCCGGTAGCCGGGCCGGTCGTCCCTTGGGCGCCCACCCGACGCCGGGGATCGGCTGGATGGTCAGGGGGCCGAACTCGTCGAAGGCGAAGGTCCGGTCCGGATGCTGTTCGAGGACTTCCTCGATGCGGGCCAGCTTGGCGTCGCGCTCGGGATCGGGGGACTCCTTCCAGGTCTTGGTCCGCTGGAAGGTGATCTCGTGATCGGCCAGCAGCTGGCGGGCCCGCTCCCGGCCCATGCGCACGATCCGCCGCGGGTTGTCGGCCAGGTAGCCGACCAGCTTGCGCAGACTCCAGTGGGTGAACGGCTGCCCGAGCTTGGCCGGGCGGGTAGTGGCCGTCTCGACGAGGAAGGCCTCGTCCTCAGCGCTGATCCGGCGGGGACGGCCACCCGCCCAGCGAGGGTCCAGCGCCCTCATGCCGAGCTCGTTGAACCGGTGGATCACCTCCCGGACGGTGTCCTCATCGGCGGCCACCAGCCGGGCGATCGCCGGCACGCTGTTCCCGCTGGCCGAGGCCAGCACCACCATCGCCCGCCGGTAGCGGATCACGCTCTTGGTCGCTTTCGGCTCGCCCCGGCGCACGATCCGCAGCAGCCGCTGCCCCTCCTCATCCGAGAGGCGCCTTG
>NZ_JBJNRJ010000141.1:0-869 GCF_046233715.1 Trujillonella humicola
GGCTCAGGCGGCGTTGCCGAGGGCTCGGTTGCGGTTGGCTTGGTGGACGCCCTCGTCGTAGAGGACGCCTCGGGTGAGGCAGTGCCAGAGGATCTCCAGCCAGCGGTTGCCGAGGGCGCGCAGGGCGGCGTGGTGGCTCTTTCCGGCCTTCATTTTGGCGTCGTAGAACTCACGGGCCCAGCCGCTTCTGGTGAGGCTGCAGAAGGCCCATTGGTGGACGGCGGTGCCGAGGTAGCGGTTGTGCGCCAGCCGGCGGGCGACGACGAAGTCGCTCTTGCCGGAGCGGCGGGTGACCGGGGCCTGTCCGGCGTAGCACTGCAGTCCGTTCGGGGTGTCGAACTGGTCGATGTGTTCGCCGATCTCTCCGGCGACCCGAGCGGCGAGGATGTCTCCCAGGCCGGGGAAGCTCAGGTAGATCGCCCCGCCTGGGAAGGCATTCGGCGGGTCGGGGTCCTTGACGGTGTGGTCACGGCCGGTGCGCCGGCCGCCGAGCAGCAGCTCGGTCATCCGAGCCGCCCAGCCGCGGCGGGCCTCGTGCAGGGCCAGCAGCTGCACGGCGGCCAGCCGGATGCCGGCGGCCTTGGCCCGCACGAGGTAGTCGCGGGTGGGCAGCGAGGGCGCGGCAAGTGCGTCGGCCACCTTGTCGGCGAACCGGTCGGGCCAGCCGTGCTTGCCGGCCCGGGCGAACGCGGTCAGTTCCTCGCGCGCAGCGGCGGCGAGCTCGGCCTGGGTGGGCCAGCGCTCCAGCAGCCGCAGCACGGTGGGCGCGCCGAGATCGCCGCCGGTGATAGCCAGCGCCGCGGGGTAGGTGATCTGCAGGTCGGCGCGCAGCCGGTTGAGCAACCGCCGCTGGTCGCGGGCGGCGCGCT
>NZ_JBJNRJ010000142.1:0-742 GCF_046233715.1 Trujillonella humicola
CTGGCCCGGATGCTGCTGGACCAGATCGACGCGCTCAACGCCCAGATCGACCGGCTCACCACCCGCATCGACGAATTGATCGAGGCGATCCCGGCCGCCGGCGCACCGGCCGGCCCCTCCAGCGGCCAGTCCGCCGACTCAGCATCCGCCTGCGATCGACCGCTCCCGGCGGTGGAACGCCTGGATGAGATCCCCGGCCTGGCACGCCGCGGCGCCCAGGTGATCCTGGCCGAGATCGGGCTGCACATGGCCCAGTTCCCCACCGCCGGGCACCTGGTGTCCTGGACCCGGCTGTGCCCCCGCACCATCCAGTCCGGGCCGACCACCCGCGCCGGGCGCACCGGCAAGGGCAACCCCTACCTCAAAGGCGTGCTCGGCGAGGTGGCCACCGCCGCAGCGAAAACCAACACCTTCCTCGGCGAGCGCTACCGGCGCCTGGTCAAGCGCCGCGGCAAGCTCAAGGCCCTGGTCGCCGTCGCACGTTCCATCCTCGTGATCATCTGGCACCTGCTCACCGACCCGACCCTGCGCTACCGCGACCTCGGCGCCGACTATCACAGCCTTCGCATCGACACCCGACGCAAGACCCGCGATCACATCCGCGGCCTGGAAGCACTCGGCTACACCGTCACCCTCACCGCGGCCGCCTGACCCCACACTCCAGCCGACCTCGCCGACTGCCGCCGAGGTCCGCTGCAGCGCGTCCGTCGAGTTCCAGTGCGGGTGACTATTTTCCGGTCAG
>NZ_JBJNRJ010000144.1:0-679 GCF_046233715.1 Trujillonella humicola
GCGGCGCGGGCGAGGTTGAACGCGATCACCGCACACGCCAGCCAGGCCGCGTTGGCCGGGTAGGAGCCCGAGGGCAGGTGCGCCAGCGGGCCGCCTTTGAGTTCGGCGATGACCTGCTCGACGATCGCGTGCCCGCGGTGGGTCACATCGGCCTCAACAGTGCTCAGGGTCGAGTTGGTGATGAACGCGTGATACCGCCAGGCGGTGAACAGCTCCTCCTGGCCGGCCGGCACCGAAGCAGGGTTGAGCCGAGCCACCCGGCGCACCACCAGCCGGCAGGGCACGTGGTCGGCCTTGCGGCGCCCGGTGAAGGCGAGGAAGTCGACCTCGGCGACCTCGGCATCGGAGATCCACGCCTGCGCGTCCTCGTCGAAGACGGCCTGCCGGTAGCGGATCGGGGTCCAGGCGTGCTCGGCGATGCTGCCAATCGCCGCCTTGACCTTGGGGTCCATCCGGGCGGTCACGGAGAACCAGCTGCCCGCGGCCAGGACGGCGCCGACCAGGGCGTGGCCGTAGAACGCCGAGTCCGCCCGGGTCAGCAGTTGCCCGACCGCGCCGGCCCGGCGGGCGGTGCCGATCGCTCGGGCGGCCAGCTGGCCCACTCCGGCGGCCGAGGCGGTGTTGCCCCGCCGCAGCCGGGCGGCGGCAATCACCGGCGCGGCGATCGGTGTGGACACGG
>NZ_JBJNRJ010000145.1:0-676 GCF_046233715.1 Trujillonella humicola
CGTCGGATGTTATTCCTCGCTGTGAATGCAGCAAATTCGGCCGACGTGTATTGCGTGCCCCTATCGGAGTGGAAAATGGCGTCGGTCGCGACGTGTCCGGAGCCGATGGCCATCTGCAGGGCGTCGGTGACCAGGCTGGTGCGCATGTGGTCGGCCAGCTGCCAGCCGACCACCATCCGGGTGGCCAGGTCGATGACCGTGGCCAGGTACAGCCAGCCCTCACCGGTGCGCAGGTAGGTGATGTCCCCGACCAGACGCTGCCCTGGCGCGTCGGCGGTGAAGTTCCGCTCCAGCAGGTCGGCGGCCGGCACCGGCGCGCTGCCGGGCAGCGTGGTGCGCTTGTAGGACCGGGGCTGGACCGCCGCGAGCCCGAGCTCACGCATCAGGTCGGCGACCAGCCCGATCGAGCAGGCGATGCCGCGGCGGTTGAGCGCCGCGGCGATCCGCCGGCAGCCCGAGGTCTGCCGGGAGTCGTCGAACTCGCGGGCGATCTCGGCGGCCAGCGCCCGCCGGCGGGCCTGGGACCTGGTCTCGGCCCGGTGGGTCCAGGCGTAGTACGTCGACCGCGGCACGCCCAGCAGCGGGCACATGAACGTGATGTCGTAGGTGTCCTTCTCCGCGTGGATGAGTGCGCAGCGCTCGGCTACGGTTGCGTCCGCGCGAAGAAGGCCGCTGC
>NZ_JBJNRJ010000146.1:0-671 GCF_046233715.1 Trujillonella humicola
GACAACCGCGCGTACGGGGCGCCGCGGGTGACCGCCGAGCTCAACGACGGCGCCGGTGACGACGAGCGGGTGAACCACAAGCGGGTGGCCCGGGTGATGGCCGAACACGGCATCGCCGGGATCCGCCTC
This sequence comes from Trujillonella humicola, assembly GCF_046233715.1. Taxonomy (NCBI): domain Bacteria; kingdom Bacillati; phylum Actinomycetota; class Actinomycetes; order Geodermatophilales; family Geodermatophilaceae; genus Trujillonella; species Trujillonella humicola. The sequence goes on from NZ_JBJNRJ010000146.1 coordinate 130, forward strand.
CGGCGGCGGGTCCGCACCACCGTGCCGGAGCCGGCTGACGAGCAGGTCCCTGACCTGCTGGAACGCGACTTCACCGCCGATGAGCCGAACACCAAGTACGTCGGGGACATCACCTACCTGCCCTGCGCCGACGGCAGCACCCTCTACCTGGCCACGGTGATCGACTGCTTCTCCCGCCGGCTGGTGGGCTGGTCGATCGCCGACCACATGCGCACCGACCTGGTCGCCGACGCGCTGCTGGCCGCGGCCGCCACCCGCGGATCCTTGGCCGGGGCGATCTTCCACGCCGACCACGGAGCGCAGTACACGTCCCGGGCCTACGCCGCGCTCTGCCAGCAGCTGGGCGTGACGCGGTCGATGGGCGCGGTCGGCTCGAGCGCGGACAACGCGCTGGCCGAGTCGTTCAACGCCACCCTCAAGCGCGAGACCCTGGCCGGCGCGGCCAGCTGGGCCACCGCGGCCGACGCGCGGCGGGCGGTGTTCGCCTGGGCCACCCGCTACAACACCCGCCGCCGGCACTCCGCCTGCGGCCAGACCAGCCC
>NZ_JBJNRJ010000147.1:0-644 GCF_046233715.1 Trujillonella humicola
TGGCTGCGCGGGCACCTCGCCGTGTCCGGCGCCTTCGCCGCCCGGGTGGTCGGCCAGGGCCGGGCGCTGGAGCACCTGCCGCTCACCGAGGGCGCCTTCGCCGACGGCGACCTCGGCGCCGACCACGTCCAGGAGATCGCCCGGATCGTGCAGCCGGCCCATCTGGCGCAGGCCGCGGCGCAGGGCATCGACCTGGCGCAGGTGGAGGCCGCGCTGGTCACCGTCGCCGTCCACGGCACCCACCGCGACCTGCGCCTGGCCGTCGCGGACTACCTGGCCAAGCTCGACCCCGACGGCCCCGAACCCGACCCCACCGAACAGCGGGCCTTCAGCATGGTCCAGCACCCCGACGGCAGCTGGACCGTCCGCGGCACCCTCGACCCGGTCGGCGGGCAGAAGGTCGCCACCGCCCTGGAAGCGGTCTCCGCCGCCTCCCGCTGCGCCGGGGACCTGCGCAGCCGCGCCCAACGCGGAGCCGACGCGCTGGTCCAGCTGGCCGACAACGCCCTGGCCTCCGGGCAGCTGCCGGTGCTGCGCACCGTCAAACCGCACGTCATCGCCACCCTGCCGCTCAGCGACCTGGTCGACCCGGCGACCACACCAGGCGCGGCACGCACCGGAACCGGCGCCACGATCTCCGCCGC
>NZ_JBJNRJ010000148.1:0-635 GCF_046233715.1 Trujillonella humicola
AAGACCTTCAAGGCCAGCACCGATCCGGACTACGACGCCAAGACCGCCCGGGTGCTGGAGCTCTACGCCATCGCCGACGGCTTGGTCGCACCCGGTCCAGACGATCCGACCGTGGTGTTCTGCATGGACGAGTTCGGGCCGCTGAACCTGCAACCGCATCCGGGCAAGCAGTGGGCACCGGCCGCTCGGGGCCCCGGCGATCCGGCCGCGCCCCGACGGCGCCGGCGGCGGGCGACCTACACCCGACCGCACGGCGTGCGCCACCTGCTCGCCGCCCTCGACCTGAGCCGCGACAAGCTCTACGGACACATCACGTCCCGCAAAGGCCGCACCCAGTTCCTGGCGTTCTGCCGCTATCTGCGCTCGCTCTACCCACCCGACGTCCGGATCGCGATCGTCTGCGACAACTTCAGCCCGCACCTGTCCACCCGCACCGATGACCGAGTCGGCCGGTGGGCGGGGGCGAACAACGTCGAGATCGCCTACACCCCCTTCTACGGCTCCTGGCTCAACCGCATCGAGCCGCAGTTCACCGCGCTGCGCTACTTCACCCTCGACGGCACCGACCACGAGTCCCACCGCGAGCAGGCGCGCATGATCCGCCGCTACATCGCCTGGCGGAACGGCCACGTCAC
>NZ_JBJNRJ010000149.1:0-615 GCF_046233715.1 Trujillonella humicola
GGCGGCCGGGATCGCCTCGATCAATTCGTCGATGCGGGTGGTGAGCCGGTCGATCTGGGCGTTGAGCGCGTCGATCTGGTCCAGCAGCATCCGGGCCAGCTCGCCGTGGTGGTCATCGAAGCGCCCGGTGAGCGCCTCCACGAGGGCGGCGTGCTTCATCCGCATCCGCCCGCGAGCGAACCCGGCCAGCACCCGGGGGTCGCGCTGGCCGGCGATCAGCGCCTCGATCATCTCCCGCACCGAGACCCCGTCGATCCGACTGGCCACGGTGGTGATCTTGATCAGAGCGTCTTCGAGCAGCTTCTCCAGCCGGGACCAGTGCCGGGTCCGCTCGACGGTCAGATCGGTGCGCAGCCGGGTGTAGTCGCGCAGCACCCGGATCTCGGCCGGTGGCACGAACGAGGGCCGCAGCATGCCCCGCTCGGTGAGCTTGGCAAGCCAGACCGCGTCGAGCTTGTCGGTCTTGGGCCGGCCCGGGACGTTCTTCACCTCGCGGGCGTTGACCAACATCACCGACAGGCCGCGTGCTTCCAGCAGGTAGAAGAACCCCCGCCAGTAGTCCGAGGTCGACTCGACGGTGACCCGCTCGATCCGCTGCTCGACCAGTTGGTCGGC
>NZ_JBJNRJ010000014.1:0-16702 GCF_046233715.1 Trujillonella humicola
GCCTGCACGGGCCCCCACGGGACCGGCGACCGGTCCCGCGCCCTCGCCGTTCCCGAGCCCGGACGGCGGGATCAGGAATGGCGCCATGTCGACCCGGGGAATGCGGTGGCCGGCCTTTCTCCGGGAGCCGTCCGACACGCGCCGACATTCGGGCGACCGGTCGTCCGAAATGGCCCACTCTGTCCCTCGTATCCCATTCGCACCACTGATCCAGGAACGGCGGACATGACAGAGCGCAGTGCGGACCGGCGGCGCCGGACCTTGGGTGTCCGTGGCTCGATCCTGGCCGTCGGGGCGACGGGCATGGCGGCGGCCGTCGCCGTCGGCGGCCTCGCCCTCTCCGGCCTCGACGCGGCCGCCGGGGCGCGGGAGCACGTGGCCGACCTGAACGACGCCCTGGGGCACGTCCAACGGATGGAGTACTTCAACGCCGACGTCAGCGGCTGGCAGGTGGCCTACGCCTGGGACGCGCGCCGTGTCGGGCCGGCGCAGGCCGTCGCCCCGGACAGCGGCAACCGGGCCGGCTTCCTGGACGTGTCCGCGGACCTGCGCGAGGAACTCGCGGCCATGCCGACCGAGCACCTGGACGCCGGCGAGGCGGCCGACTACGACCGCATCCGCGGGGAGTGGGACCGGTTCGCGGCCATCGACCAGCAGGTCGCGGCCCTCTACGCCCAGGGCGCGCCCGAGGCGGTCGACGCGGCCGACGCGCTCATCCTCGGCGACGGCTACGACGTCTACTTCGGGATCATCGAGCTCACCCAGGGGCTGAAGGAGTCCCTGACCGAGCGTGTGGCGGCAGCCTCGGCGGCGGCAGAGGCGCAGGAGAGCCGCACCCGCTGGACCATGCTCGTCGCCATCGCGCTGGGTGCCCTGCTCGCGCTGGGGCTGTCGCTCGTCGTGGCTCGGCGCATCGTCCGGCCGCTGACGGCGGTGTCGGAGGTGGCCGGTGCCCTCGCCGCCGGCGACCTGACCCGCTCCACCGGGGTCAGCCGGGACGACGAGGTCGGCCGCACGGCGGCCGCGCTCGACCAGGCGCTGGACTCCCTGCGCGGCGTGATGGCGACGGTGGTGGGTGCGGCGGATGCGGTGGCGGCGTCGTCGGAGGAGTTGTCGGCGTCCTCGGCGCAGATCTCGGCGTCGGCGGAGGAGACCTCGGCGCAGTCGGGGGTGGTGGCCGGTGCGGCCGATGAGGTGTCGCGCAGCGTGCAGACGGTGGCCGCGGGCGCGGAGCAGATGGGTGCCTCGATCCGGGAGATCGCGAGCAACGCCGCCGAGGCGTCCGAGGTCGCCGGGCGCGCCGTCGCTGCCGCGGAGACGACGACGGCGACGGTGGCGAAGCTGGGGGAGTCCTCGGCGGAGATCGGCAACGTGGTGAAGGTGATCACGTCGATCGCGGAGCAGACGAACCTGCTGGCGCTGAATGCCACGATCGAGGCGGCGCGGGCCGGTGAGGCGGGCAAGGGGTTCGCGGTGGTGGCCAACGAGGTGAAGGAGTTGGCGCAGGAGACGGCGAAGGCGACCGAGGACATCGCGCGGCGGGTGCAGGCGATCCAGGGCGACACGACGGCGGCGGTGGCCGCGATCGGGCAGATCAGCTCGATCGTGGCGCAGATCGCCGACCGGCAGACCACGATCGCCTCGGCGGTGGAGGAGCAGACGGCGACGACGAACGAGATGGCGCGGTCGGTGAGCGAGGCGGCGCAGGGGTCGGGTCAGATCGCCGACAACATCACCGGGGTGTCGACGGCGGCGGAGTCCACGACGCAGGCGCTGACCCAGACCCGGACCGCGGTCGACGAGCTGTCCCGGATGGCCGCGGACCTGCGCACCACGGTGGGCCGCTTCAGCTACTGAGGAGGGTCCTCCCTCGGCGAGATCTGCACACTCGTCACCATCGGCCGCTGATGGCGTCCACTGTGCAGATCTCGCCGGGGGAGCCGGGGCCGGCCGTCAGCGGGCCAGGCGGGCGCCGAGACCGGCCAGCCGCTCGGCCGCCTCGCCGAGCACGTCGTCCTTCTTGCAGAACGCGAAGCGCACCAGCGACGGCGCGGCGTCCTGGTCGTCGTGGAAGACCCGCACGGGCACCGCGACCACCCCGGCCAGCTGCGGCAGGTCCCAGCACAGCGCCATCGAGTCGGTGTAGCCCAGCGGCGCGGCGTCGGCGGTCACGAAGTACGTGCCGTCTGGCCGGTTGACGGCGAAGCCGGCGGCCTCCAGGCCGGCCACGAGCAGGTCCCGCTTGCGCGTCAGGTCGGCCCGCAGGCCGTCGAAGTACTCGTCGGGCAGGGCCAGCGCCCGCGCCACCGCCGGCTGGAACGGGCCGCTGCCCACGAAGGTGAGGAACTGCTTGACCGCCCGCACGGCGGCCACCAGCTCGGTGGGCCCGTGCACCCAGCCGACCTTCCAGCCGGTCACCGAGAACGTCTTGCCCGCGGAGCTGATGGTCAGCGTCCGCTCGGCCATCCCCGGCAGCGACGCGATCGGCAGGTGCGCGACGCCGTAGGTCATGTGCTCGTAGACCTCGTCGGACACCACGACCGCGTCGTGCTCGGCGGCCAGCCGGGCGACCAGTTCCAGCTCGGCCCGGGTGAAGACCTTGCCGGTGGGGTTGTGCGGGCTGTTGAGCAGGACGACGCGGGTGCGCGGGGTGAACGCCGCCCGCAGCGCCGCCTCGTCGACCGCGAAGTCCGGCGAGCGCAGGACGACGGTGCGGCGCGTGGCACCGGCGAGGGCGATGGTCGCGGCGTAGCTGTCGAAGTACGGCTCGAAGGTGACCACCTCGTCGCCCGGCGTGGTGAGCGCCAGCACCGCGGCCGCGATCGCCTCGGTGGCCCCGACGGTCACCAGGACGTCGTCCGGGTCGACCCGCAGGCCGCGGAAGCGCGCCTGGTGGGCGGCCACGGCCTCGCGCAGCGCCGGCACCCCGGGCCCGGGCGGGTACTGGTTCGCGCCGCCGCGGATGGCCGCGACGGCGTCCTCCAGCAGCGAGGCCGGCCCGTCGGTGTCCGGGAACCCCTGCCCCAGGTTGACCGCCCCGGTGCGCACCGCCAGCGCCGACATCTCGGCGAACACCGTGGTGGCGAAGGGCTGCATGCGCTCGGTCAGCGCGGCGCGCGGCAGGGTCACGGCGGCCAGTCTCCCAGGCCCGCCCGGCGGTGACCTAGACTCCCTGGCGGTCCTGAGCGCCAGCGTCAAGCCCCGGCTCGCTGGCCGGCAACCCTCTCCGTCGCGGGGTGCTCCGGGTGACGACCAGACCTGGACACCGTGTCCCGGTAAGGACGAGGAGGTCGCCGGTGGTCCCGAGGCCGCTCGCCTCCGCACCGGACCGGCACGGTGTCGCGCCGACCGACCGCGCACGCCGGTGCGCCCGCTCCCAGGGAGAACCATGACCCTCGTCCACAGCCGCCGCAGGGGCCGGCTGCCCGCCGTCGCCCTCGTGGCCCTCGCCGGCCTCACCGCGTGCGCCGACAGCGACTCCGGTGGTGGGGGTGGCGGGGACGGCGGGGACTCCGCCGGCTCCGTCATCGTGATCACGCCGAACCCGGTCGGGGGCAACAACTTCCTCGAGCTCGCCATCGAGGGCGCCGAGCGCGTCGCCGAGGAGGAGGGGCTCGACCTCCGGGTCTTCGAGAGCAACGACCCGACGTCGATCCAGCAGAACGTCGAGGCCGCCGTCCGCGAGCAGCCCGACATCATCGTCGGCCTCACCTTCTCGCTGGAGGACGCCTTCGCGACGGTGCCCGCGGACAACCCCGACCAGCAGTTCCTGCTGGTCGACGGCTGCCCGGACCCGCAGCCGGAGAACGTCACCTGCGCCGCCTTCCGCGAGCACGAGGCCGCCTACCTCGCCGGCGTCGAGGCCGGGCTGCTCACCGAGACCGACCGGATCGGCGTCGTCGCGGCGCTGGACACGCCGTTCATCCGCCGCTGGGTCGACCCGTTCCTCGCCGGCGCGCAGAGCGTCAACCCGCAGGTGACCTCCACCCCGCTGTTCGTCGGCGGCGACAACCCCTTCGGTGACCCCGCCCGCGGCGGCGCCCAGGCCCAGGTCCTCGCCGACGGCGGGGCCGACCAGGTGCTGCTGGCCGCCTCGGGCAGCAACGTCGGGGCCTTCGAGGTCGCCGCGGCCGGCGGCTTCCAGGCCTACGGCGTCGACGTCAACGAGTGCGGCTCGGCCCCGGGCCAGGTCGTGGACAACGTGCTGAAGAACGTCGACGTCGCGCTCGCCGAGTCGGTGCGCAACATCCTCGAGGACGAGACCGGCGGCTACCAGATCTACGGCCTGGCCGAGGACGGCGTGGGCCTGACCGCCTTCTCCGACGACCTCGCCGGGTCCGGCTGCCTCATCGCCGACCGGCCGGAGATCGTCGAGCAGCTGCAGGACGTCCGGCAGCAGATCATCGACGGCACGATCACCGTGGACGACCCGGCCGCTGGATGACCGGCACGACCGACCCGGGCACGACCGACCCGGGTGCGCACGACGGCTCGGCCGCGGGGGCTCCCCCCGCGGCCGAGCTGCGCGGCATCACCAAGCGGTTCGGCCCGGTCGTCGCCGTCGACGGCGTGGACCTCGTCCTCGAGCGCGGCACGGTGCACGCCGTGGTGGGCGAGAACGGGGCCGGCAAGTCCACCCTGATGTCGGTGCTCTACGGCCTGCACCGGCCCGACGCCGGGCAGGTGCTGCGCGACGGCCGCGAGGTGCGGCTGTCCTCGCCGCTGGACGCCATCGCCGCGGGGCTGGGCATGGTGCACCAGCACTTCCGGCTGTTCGGCTCGCTCAGCGTGGCCGAGAACGTCGTCTACCGCGCCGAGCCCCGGCGCTTCGGCGTCCTGGACCGGCGGGCCGCCGAGCGCCGGGTGGCGGAGCTGTCGGCCCGCATCGGCCTGGACGTCGACCCCGCCGCCCGCGTCGACACCCTCCCGCTCGGCGTCCGCCAGCGGGTGGAGATCCTCAAGGCGCTGCACCGGCAGGCCGAGGTGCTCATCCTCGACGAGCCGACCGCCGTGCTCACCCCCGGCGAGGTGGACTCGCTGTTCGCCGTGGTCCGGCGGATGGCCGCGCAGGGGACGACGGTCGCCCTGGTCACCCACAAGGTCCGCGAGGTGCTCGAGGCCACCGACCGGGTCACCGTGCTGCGCGACGGAGCCGTGACCGCGCGGCTGACCACCGCGCGGACCACCGCCGGGGAGATCGTCGAGGCGATGATCGGCCGCGGCCTGGTGCCGGCGGTCAATCCGCGCGGGGCGGTGACCGGCGACCCGGTGCTCGAGGTGACCGGCCTGCGGATGCCGGCCGCGCCCGGCGCCAGCCGCGTGCAGGACGTCTCGCTGCAGGTGCGCTCCGGGGAGGTCGTCGGCATCGCCGGCGTCTCCGGCAACGGCCAGCGCGAGCTCGTGGAGTCCGTGGTCGGCCTGCGCACCCCGCAGGCCGGCACGGTGCGGCTGCGCGGCCGCGACCTGGCCGGCACGGGCGTGCGGGAGCGGCGCCGGCTGGGCATCGCCTACGTGCCCGAGGACCGCCCCGGCGTCGGTACCGCCGCGGCGCTGTCGGTGGCCGACAACCTGGCCCTGGGCCACCACCGCAGCGCCCCGATCGGCCGCCGCGGCCGGCTCTCCCCCCGGGCGCTGCGCAGCCAGGCCGCCGACCTGGTCGCCCGGCTGGGCGTCAAGACCGCCGGCACCGCCGTGCCGCTGAGCTCGCTGTCGGGCGGCAACGCCCAGAAGGTGGTGCTCGCCCGCGAGCTGCACCACGAGGCGCCGCTGCTCGTGGTGGAGCAGCCGACCCAGGGGGTGGACGTCGGCGCGGGGGAGGAGATCCACCGGCTGCTGCTGGACTACCGCGCCCGGGGCGGTGCGGTGCTGCTGGTCTCCTACGAGATCAGCGAGCTGCGCGCGCTGGCCGACCGGGTCCTGGTGATGCTGGACGGCGCGGTGACGGCGGAGCTCGACGCCGCGGAGGCCACCGAGGAGGCGCTCGGCGCGGCGATGGTGCACAGCAGGGCGGGGGCGGCGGCCGGCGCGACGGCCGCCGGGGGAGGGACGACGTGACCGCGCTGGCGCAGCGGCTGCGGCTGCAGGCCCCGGCCGCCCTGGTCCCGCTCGGGGCCGTCGGGGTGGCCCTGCTGGTCGGCGCGGTGGTCATGCTCGCGGCCGGGGTCGACCCGCTGCGCGGGTACGACGCGATGGTCCGCGGCGCCCTGAGCGTCAGCAACATCGACTTCGCCGTCGCCGGGTTCACCGCCATCCTCGCGATGTCGCTGGCCTTCGCGATCCCGGCGCGGATGGGCGAGTACAACCTCGGCGGCGACGGGCAGCTGGTGGCCGGCGGGATCGCGGCGGCCGCCGTCGCCCTGTTCGTGCCCGGGCCGGCCGCGCTGCTGCTGCCGCTGTGCGTGGTCGCCGGGATGCTGGCCGGCGGGGCGCTGGCCTCGGTGTCCGCGCCGCTGTCGACCCGCGCCGGCGTGCCGGTCATCATCTCGACGTTGCTGCTCAGCACGCCGATGGTGGCCCTGACCTCCTACCTGGTCCGCTACCCGATGGCCCAGCAGGGGTCGCCGGTGCCGCAGACCGAGCGGCTGCCCGACGCGGCGCACCTGCCGGCCTTCCCCGGCATGACCTACACCAACGCCGGGCTGGTGCTCGTGGTCGCCGTCCTCCTGGTGGCCGTGTACGTCGACGCCCGCACCCCGGCCGGCTACGAGATCCGGGTGGCCGGCGCCAACCGCGGGTTCGCGGCCTACGGGGGGCTCTCGGTGCCGCGGCTGACCCTGGGCGCGCTGGGGTCGGCCGGCGCGGTGGCCGGCCTGGCCGGCGCGGTGATCGTGATGAGCCAGCCGTACCGCTTCATCGACGGAGCGCTGACCGCTCCCGGCTACACCTTCGCCGGCGTGGCCGCCGCGCTGCTGGCCGGGGGCCGGCCGGCGCTGCTGCCACTCACGGCGGCGCTGTTCACGATCCTGTCCGTGGGTGCGGCGGGCATGGAGCGCGACGTCGACGTGCCGCGCCAGCTCGGCCAGGTCCTGCAGGCCGTCGTCATCCTCGTGCTGGCGCTGCGGGTGCTGGCCGGGCGCTGGCTGGCCGCCCGCGCCCGCCGCGCGGCCGGGGGGAGGGCCTGACGTGGACGTGTTCACCCTGGCGTTCGTCGCCGCCGTCCTGACCTCGACGGCGCCGGTGCTCTACGCCGCGCTCGGCGGGGCGCTGTGCGGCCGGGCCGGCGTCTTCAACATCGCGCTCGAGGGGCAGCTGCTGTGGGGCGCCTTCACCGCGGTCGCGGTGAGCTGGTGGAGCGGCAGCGCCTGGCTCGGCGTGCTCGCCGCCGTCGTCTCCAGCGCGGTGTTCAGCCTGGTGCTCGCCCTGGGCGCCGTCAGCTGGCGGGCCGACCCGATCATCGTCGCCGTCGGCATGAACCTGCTGGCGCTGGGTGCCACCGGCTTCGTCATGCGCGAGGCGCTGGGTGCCACCGGCACCTTCGCGCCGCAGGGCCTGCAGGGGCTGCCCGACCTCGACGTCCTGGACGGCGTGCCGGTGCTCGGCGACGTGTTCGGCCGGGCCACCGTCCTCGTGCCGCTGGCGGTCGTGCTCGCGGTCGCCCTGTCGCTGTGGCTGTCGCGGACGTCGGTGGGCCTGCGGTTGCGCGGGGTGGGGGAGCACCCGGAGGCGGCCACCAGCCTCGGCGTCCCCGTGACCCGGTACCAGGCGGCCACCGTGGTGGTCGCCGGCGCGCTGTGCGGGCTCGGCGGGGCGCAGTTGTCCCTGGGCACGGTCACCGCCTTCACCGAGAACATGACCGCCGGCCGCGGCTGGGTCGCCGTCGCCGCGGTGATGCTCGCGGTCAACCGGCCGCTGTGGGTGCTCGGCGCCTGCCTGCTGTTCGGCGCCGCCGAGGCCTGGGGCTTCCGGCTGCAGGGCCTGGGCCTGCCCCAGCAGCTCACCGACGCCGCCCCGTACCTGGTCACCCTCGTGGTGCTCGTGCTCTCCCGGGTCCGGGTGCGCCGCCGGCTGCGCGCCGCCGACCCCCTCGCCGCGGAGAGCGCCGCCCACCCCGAGGCCGTCGTCCACCCCGAGGAGACCCGATGACCACCCCCGCAGCCCCCCGCCGGGTCGTCGTCGACACCGACACCGGCATCGACGACGCCCTGGCCCTGCTGTGGCTGGCAGGCCGCGCCGACGCCGAGATCAGCGCGGTCACCTCGGTGTTCGGCAACTGCTCGGTCGACGACGCGCTGCTCAACATCGAGTACGTCATGCGCCTGGCCGGGCTGGGCGACGTCCCGGTCGCCGCGGGCGCCGCCGGGCCGGTGGACGGCCGCCCGGCGCACCTGGCGCCCTACGTGCACGGGGACGACGGCATGGGCGACCTCGGCCTGGACCGCAAGGCACCGGACGTCGTCGGGCCGAGCTCGGCGGAGTACCTGGTGGAGCTCGCGAACTCCGCACCGGGGGAGTACGATCTGCTGCCCCTCGGGCCGCTGAGCAACGTCGCGCTGGCGCTGGAGCTCGACCCGCTGGTGCTCACCAAGTTCCGGTCCACGGTGCTGATGGGCGGGTCCGGGCCGTTCCCGCCGCTGGGGGTCACCCAGACCGTCGACGCCAACGTCGCCAACGACCCGGCCGCGGCCCGCGCGGTGTTCGCGGCCCCGCGCAGCGACCTGGTCATGGTCGGGGTCAACGTGGGCGGGCAGACGATCGTCGACGAGTCGGCCGTGCAGGTGCTGCACCGCAGCGGCACGCCGGTGGGGGAGTTCTGCGCCGCGGCCCTGGAGTCCTACATGGACTTCTACCAGTACGCCTGGGGACGGCGGGTGTCCCCGGCCTGGGACGGCCTGGCCGCCGGGCTGCTCGTCGAGCCCCGCTGGATCACCGGCGCGGTGGCCGGCCCGGTCGCCGTCGTCCCGGACGGGCTGCTCTCCCGGGCCCACCTGCTGCAGACCGCCGACGGGCTGCCCGTGCCGTTCGCGCAGGAGGAGGCGCGCACCGCTCCGGCCACGACCGTGGTCACCGGCGTCGACGTCGCCGGCTTCCTCGCCGACTTCGTCGGCGTCCTGGCGGGCACGCGGGGGGCGGCGCGATGAGCACCGTGCTCGAGCCCGGCGACGTCTGGGCCTACCTGGCCGGCCGCGGCCTCGTGCCGGCCGGCAGCACCGGCACCGTCCGCGAGGTCGGCGACGGGAACATGAACCGGGTCTTCGTGGCCGTCCCGGACGGCGGGGGGCGCTCGCTCGCGGTCAAGCAGGCGCCGCCGTGGATCCGCGCGCTGGGCCCGTCGGTGCCGATGAGCCCGGAGCGGGCGATGGTCGAGGCGCGGGCGCTGGCCACCTTCGCCCGGTTCGCGCCCGAGCAGACCCCGGCCGTCGTGGACGTCGACCCCGAGCGGTTCGCCTTCACGATGGAGGACCTCTCCGACCTGACCGTGCTCCGCGCCGCGCTGACCGCCGGCGCCTCGTTCGGCGACACCTCCCGGCAGGTCGGCGAGCTCGTCGGCCGGGTCACCTTCGCCACGAGCGTGGCCGGCGCGTCGGCCGCCGACCGGGCGGCGCTGCTGGCCGCGTCGGTCAACCCGGTGCTCGCCGCGGTCACCGAGCGCTACTTGCTGTCGGAGCCGCTGACGGTGCACGAGCACAACAGCAACCACCCGCTGATCGACGCCGAGGTGGCCGACCTGCGCGCCGACCCGGCGGTGCGCACCGAGGTCTCGCTGCTGCGGGCGGCGTTCGGCTCCCGCTGCGAGGCGCTGGTGCACGGCGACCTGCACTCGGGCAGCGTGATGGTGGGGCACCGGGACGGCGCCGCGGTGGTCCGGGTGATCGACCCGGAGTTCGCCGTCGTCGGCCCGATCGGGCTGGACCTCGGGCTGTACCTGGCCAACGCGCTGGTCGCCGCGGCCCGCAGCGCGGCGCTCGGGGACGCCGCCGAGGCCGCCGACCGCGCGGGGCAGGCCGGGGTGCTGTGGAGCGCCTTCACGGCGGCCTGGCGCGCGGAGTGGCCCGGCCGGGTCGACGCCTTCCTCGACGAGGGCTGGCTGACCCGGCAGCTCGCGTCGGTGTGGGACGACACCCTCGGCTTCGCCGCGATCGAGATGGTGCGCCGGGTGGCCGGCTACTCGCACGCGGCGGACCTGGAGACGCTGCCCGATCCCGGCCCGGCCAGCGCGGTGGTGCTGCACGCGGCCCGGGCGCTGCTGCTGGACCGGCCGGTCTTCCGCGACGCCGCCGGGGCCCCCGACCCCGCGGCGGTCGCGGCGCTGGTCACCGCGCGCTGACGGTCCCCGGGCGGGGCACGGTGCTGCGCGCCGACGGGGGAGGATGGAGCCGTGACCGCCTCCTCCACCCTGCCGCGCCCGGTCCTCGACGACAGCGTCCGGCTGACCGACGACGGCGTCCGCATCCTCGACCGCCGCGTGTTCCCGGCCCGCGAGGAGTGGGTGCTGGCCCGCGACGCCGTCGAGGTGGCCGAGGCGATCCGCGCGATGGTCACCCAGAGCTCGGGCCCCTTCTACGCCGCGCTGGCCGGCATGGCGCTGGACGCCCGCCAGCACGCCGGCCGGCCGGTCGACGAGGCGCGGGCCGCGCTGCTGCGCGCGGGCTCGGCGCTCACCGGCGCCCGGCCGACGAACAACGCGGTGCGCGACGCCGTCGCCGACCTGCTGGCCCGGCCCGAGGTGGCCGGCGCCCGCACCGGCCGCGAGCTGGAGGAGGCCGTCGCGGCCGGCGCCGCGGCCCTGGACGCCGGGTACCGGGCCCGCAGCGCCGCCATGGCCGCCCACACGGCCGCCCTGGTGCCCGACGGCGCCCGGGTGCTCACCCACTGCTGGGCCGACGCCTACCTGATCGAGCTCGTCCGGGCCGCGCACGCCGCGGGGCGCCGCTACACGTGGGTGGCCACCGAGACCCGGCCCTACCTGCAGGGGGCCCGGCTGACCGCGCACACGCTGGTCGAGATGGGCCAGGAGGTCGCGCTGATCACCGACGGGATGGCCGCCGCGGTGCTGGCCCCGACCTCGACGCTCGGCCGGGTCGACGCGCTGGTCACCGCCGCCGACCGGGTCACCATGGACGGCCACGTGATCAACAAGGTCGGCACCCTCGGCCACGCGGTCGCCGCGCGCGCGTTCGGCGTGCCGTTCTACGCGATGGTGCAGGCCCCCGACCCGCAGGCGCCCACCGGTGCCGACGTGGAGATCGAGGAGCGCGACGGCGAGGAGGTGCTGTCGGTGCTCGGCGTCCGGTCGGCCTCCCCCCTGGTCCAGCGCGGGCACTACCCGGCCTTCGACGTCACCCCGCCCGAGTTCGTCACCCGGATCGCGACCGACCGCGGCGTGTTCGAGCCTGGCCGGGTGGCCGAGTACCACGCGGCGCCGGCCGCCGGGGCCGACGCGGCCGCTCGGTAGGCTGGGCTCCCGTGACCCTGAGCCTGAGCGCGCACACCGTCGTCCTCGACATCGAGGGGACGACCGGCGCCGCCGGGTACGTCCACGGCACGCTCTACGACCACGCCCGGCCGCGGCTGGGTCCGTGGATCGACGCGCACGCCGACGACCCCGACGTGGCCGGGGCGGTCGCGCAGACCCGGGCCGACGGCGGGCTGCCGGCCGACGCGGGCACCGACGAGGTGGTCCGGGTGCTGCACGGCTGGATGGACGACGACGTCAAGGCCACCCCGCTGAAGACGCTGCAGGGCCAGATCTGGGCCGCCGGGTACGCCGCCGGCGAGCTCTCCTCGCACTTCTTCCCCGACGTCGTCCCGCGGCTGCAGGCCTGGCACGCGCGCGGTGTGCGGCTGGCGGTGTTCTCCTCCGGCTCGGTGGCCAGCCAGGTGCCGTGGTTCCGGCACGCCCCCGCCGGCGACCTCACCCCGCTGATCACCGACTACTTCGACACGGTGAAGGCCGGCCCCAAGCGGGAGGCGGCCTCCTACGACGCGATCGCCACCGCCCTCGGGGACGAGCCGGGCCGGCTGCTGTTCCTCTCCGACCTGCCCGCCGAGCTCGTCGCCGCCCGCGAGGCCGGCTGGCAGGTCGTCGGCGTGCGGCGCGAGGGCGAGCCGAACGCCGGTGCGGACTTCGGCGACCTGCCGGTGATCGCCGAGTTCACCGAGCTGGACGTGGTGCCGGCATGAGCGGTCTGGTGCAGGCCGGCGGCATCCCCCGGAGTGCGCTGGAGGCGGCCGGCCGGGCCCTGGCCGCCGAGTCGGCCCGCTTCGCCTCCATGGGCTGGATGCGGGGCACCTCCGGCAACCTCTCGGTGGTGCTCACCCGCGACCCGCTGCGGCTGGCCGTGACGGTCAGCGGCCTGGACAAGGGCGAGCTGACCAGCGGGGACGTCGTGGTGGTCGACGGGCACGGGCTCGCCGTCCCCGACCAGCCGAACCCCGACCTGCCGCCCTCGGCCGAGGCGGCACTGCACGCCCGGATCGCGGCCCACGCCGGTGCCGACGCGATCGTGCACGTGCACTGCATGTCCGCCGTGCTGGCCGGCCACTGGTACCCCGAGGGCCTGCCGCTGCGCGACCTGGAGATGCTCAAGGGCATCGGCCGCAGGGCCCACGACGAGACGGTGACCATCCCCGTCGTCCCCAACAGCCAGGACATGTCCGAGATCGCCGCGGCCTGGGAGCCGGCGTGGGACGGTCAGGTGCCGGCGTTCATCGTCGCCCGGCACGGCATGTACGCCTGGGGCCGGGACCTGAAGCAGGCCCGCCACCACACCGAGATCGTCGAGTTCCTCATGCAGTTCGCCACCGAGACCCGGCCCGGGGGCTCGGTCGGCACCCGCTGACGCGACCGTTCCACGTGGAACGGCCCCGGCGCCGGACGCCGGCGGCGCCCCGCTCCTGACTGCCGCGGTGGCGCCGCCGGTGCCGCGCTGCACCGCGGCACCGGGCGCCGCACCGCGGCACTGCCGCCGCGTGGAGCCGGCGTCCGGGCCCGCGCCGCCGCGCCGCGGGCTCAGCGGGTGGTCGTCGCCAGCAGCAGCTCGCCGGTGACCGCGGAGAGGGCCGCCGGGTCGGTCCGCCCGCGGTCGGCGGCCAGCAGCAGCTCCCGGGCTGCCCGCAGCGCGCCGCGCACGGCGCCCTCGCGCAGCTCCTCCGGCAGGGTCTGGACGTCGCTCACCTTCGCGAAGCCGATGACCCGGCGGGCGGCCTCCGCGCCGGCGTAGGCGGTGGCGTCGGCCCGGGCCCGGGCCATCAGCTCGGCCAGCACGGCGTCGCCGTACACGCGCGGGTCGGTGCGGGTCGGCCACAGCCGCCGCCACTCGGCCTCGAACGCCGTCCACGTGGCGGCCGGCAGCTCCAGCAGCCGGGCGGCCCGCTCGTCCTCGCCCAGCGCGACCGCGCGGGCGGCGGCGAGCACGAGGTTCCCCCACAGCATGCCGACGTCGAAGCCCAGCGGGCCGTAGGCGCCGAACTCGGCGTCGAAGGCGCGGGTCGAGCGCGGCACCTCCCCGGCCGCGGCGCGCACGAACACCGACCCGGTGTGCAGGTCGCCGTGCAGCAGCACCTCCGCGCGGGTCATGAACGCCCACTTCGCGCGGCCGACGGCGGCCTGCACCCCGGGGTCGCCGGCCAGTGCGGCGACGTCGGCCTCGTTGGCCGGGAGGACGGCGTTGTGCGGGTGCTCGACGAACGGCTCGGTGAGC
Organism: Trujillonella humicola; assembly: GCF_046233715.1. Classification (NCBI taxonomy): domain Bacteria; kingdom Bacillati; phylum Actinomycetota; class Actinomycetes; order Geodermatophilales; family Geodermatophilaceae; genus Trujillonella; species Trujillonella humicola. The sequence continues at coordinate 13,641 of NZ_JBJNRJ010000014.1, forward strand.
ACCAGGTCCTCGGTGACCTCCGAGAGCTCGGGGTTCATCGCCGCCGCCACCGCCGCCTTGTGCCCGGCCGTGCCCAGCGCGAGCACCGAGGTCCCGAACCCGGCGCGGGCGGCGTAGACGCCGAGGTCGGTGGCGGCCTCGGCGTGCAGCTCGCCGCGGTCGAGGGCGGTGCGCCAGACGACGTGGTCGGAGAGGTCCTCGAGGGCCAGCACGACGCCGTCGGGGTCGAAGTGCAGCAGCTCGGGCACGTGGTCGGGGTCCACGGCGCGGTGCGCGGCGAGGATGCGCGCCTCGCGGGCCGACCGCTCGCGGGTCATCGGCCAGCCGGGGTCGGTGCGCACGTGCGGCAGCGACTGCTTGAGCACCAGCGACCGCCCGGCGGTGTCGGCGACGACGAAGACCAGGTTGAGGTTCCCGTCCCCGACCTCGACCACGCTCGCCAGCGCGGCCGGGTCGACGGCCCGGGCCAGCGCCGGCACGGACGCCAGGTAGCCGGGCACCGTCTCGACGGTGAGCAGCTCGCCGGGCGCGAGGCCCGCGGGCGACGGGCGCGGCGCGGACCCGGTCACCCGGCACCTCCGGCGGCGGGCTGGCCCGGCAGCGCCGTGCGCCGGCGGGACAGCGTGTAGCTGAACAGCAGGGCCACGAGCAGCACCGCCCCCTTGGCGACGTCCTGCACGTAGTACGGCAGGCCCTTCATGCTGAAGCCGACGACCATGACCGAGACGAGGACCGCACCGAGCACGGTTCCCCAGGCGTTGGGCACGTTGCGGCCCAGCACCGAGGTGCCCACCAGGGCCACCGCGACGGCGTCCAGCAGCAGGGAGTTGCCGGCCGTGACGTCGCCCTGCCCGATGCGGGCGGCCAGCAGCAGGCCGGCGACGGAGGCGAGCACCCCGGACAGCACGTAGGCGGCGCTGCGGTAGAGGCCGACGGGCACGCCGGCCAGGCGCGCGGCCTCGGCGTTGGCGCCGACGGCGTAGAGCAGCCGGCCGTAGCGGGTCCGCTCCAGGAGGAACCACACCGCGACGGCGACCAGTGCCAGGACGACCGCGGGCACGGGCACCGGCCCGATGTCGCCGCGGGCCAGCCAGAGGAAGTCCTCGGTGAACCGCCCCGGAGCCGTGGTGCCGTCCTCCAGCGTCATCCGCGAGGAGATCGACCGCCCGTCGACGAGCACCAGCTTCAGGCCCATGACGGCGAACATGGTGGTGAGGGTGGCCAGCAGGTCGGGGATGCGCGCCCACACCACCAGGACGGCGTTGAGCAGGCCGATCACCGCGCCGCCCAGCAGCACGACGCCGATGGCCACCCCGCCCACCTGGTTCTGCACGACCATCATCCAGGCGGCCAGGGACACCCCGAACCCGGCGGCGGCGCCCACCGACAGGTCCAGACCGCCCACGGTCATGGCGATCGTGACACCGAGGCCGGCGATCGCCGTGGGGGCGGCGTACACCAGCAGGCCGTAGAGGTTGTCGGTGCTGCGGAAGTTGGGCTCGGTGAGCAGGAACCAGCCGGTGAGCGCGACGGTGACGGCGATGAAGCCGTACCGGACCAGCAGCTCCCGGGCCAGGTCCAGACCCGGAGCCGGCCGGGGGGGCGCCGAGGGCGGCGAGCTGGTCGTCGTGGTGGTGCTCACGTGGGGGTCCCTCCCGGGGGCGGAGCGGAGAAGGCGGTGACGACGGCCTCGCGCGGCACGCCGGGGACGGGGGCGTCGAGGGTGACGGCGCCGTCGACCAGAACGAGGACCCGGTCGGCGACCTCCAGCACCTCGTCGACGTCGGCGGAGAGGACGACGACGGCGGCGCCGGCGCGCGCGGCGTCCCGGGCGTGGCCGCCGATGTCGCGGCGGGCGCCGAGGTCCACGCCGCGGAACGGCTCGTCGAGCAGCAGCACCCGCACGCCGGGCACCAGCCAGCGGCCGACGACGACCTTCTGCTGGTTGCCGCCGGACAGCTCGCCGACGTCGGTGCGCTCGCTGCGGGTGACCACCCCGAACCGGTCGACGGCGGCGCGGGCCCGCTCCGCCTCGGCCGGGCGGTCGACCACGCCGCCGCGCGCCAGCGTGCGCAGGAACGGCAGGCTCAGCGTGCGGGCGACCGACCAGCCGGGCAGCAGCGCCTGGCCGGCACGGTCCTCGGGCACCAGGTGGACGCCGGCGCGCACCGCCGCGGCGGGGGAGCGGGGCGCGAACGGCCGGCCGTCGAGCTCCGCCGTCCCGGCGACCCAGGAGGCCGAGCCGAACAGGCCGTGCGCGAGCTCGGACTTGCCGGCGCCGAGCAGGCCGACGACGCCGGTCACCTGACCGGCGTGCAGGTCCAGGTCGAGGGCGGGGGAGCGGGTGAGCAGGCGCACCCCGCGCAGCCGGACCGCCACGTCCCCCGCCGGCAGCGGCTCCCGGGGCGGCGGGTCGATGCCGTCGGCGCCGACCGGGTGCGCCGCAGCCCGCTCGCCGAGCATCGCGGGCAGGACCACGTCCCAGCGGAATGGTGCCCGGGTGTCGGAGGTGACCCGGCCCTCGCGCAGCACGACCGCGCGGTCGGCCAGCGCGTCGACCTCCCCGAGCCGGTGGGAGACGTAGAGGACGGCGAGGCCCGCCTCCCGCTGGGCGTGCACGACGGCGAACAGCCGCTCGGCCTCCGCGGCCGACAGCGCCGACGTCGGCTCGTCCAGGACCAGCAGCCGGGGGCGGTGGACCAGCGCGCGGGCCAGCACGAGCAGCTGGGCGTCGGAGATGCCGAGGTCGGCCACGTCGCGGCGCAGGACCGCGTCGCTCCACCCCAGGCCCAGGACGTCGACGGCCTCGCGCGCCGCGGCCAGGACCTCCCGGCGGCGCACCAGCGCGGCCCCGGGCCCGCGCCGGGCGGGGTGCGCCAGGGAGTCGAACGCCAGGTTCTCGGCGACCGACAGGCCGGGGACCACGCCGTCGTGCACCCGCTGGTGCACCGTGGCGATGCCGGCCTGGCGGGGGGGGGGGGGGGGGGGGGCGCCGCGCCCCCCCGGCCCCGCCCCCCCCCCGCCCCCCCCCCCCCCGCCCCGCCCCCCCCCCCCCCCCCACA
>NZ_JBJNRJ010000014.1:16712-59683 GCF_046233715.1 Trujillonella humicola
GTAGTCGGCGACCGACAGGCGGGGGACCACCCCGTCGTGCACCGGATGGTCCACGGTGGCTATGCCGGCGTGGGGGGCGCGCAGCGGCGAGTCCACCCGCCGCTGCGCGCCCTCGACCCGGATCGTCCCGTCGTGGCCCGCGTGGACCCCCGACAGGACCTTGATCAGCGTGGACTTCCCGGCGCCGTTGGCGCCGAGCAGGGCCAGCACCTCGCCCGCGGCGATGTCCAGGTCGACGCCGTCGAGGACCCGGTGGGCGCCGAAGGACATGCCGATGCCCCGCAGGGACACCGCCGCGGTGCGCACGTGCCGGCCGCCGTCGATCAGGACGCGGCGTTGTTCGGCAGCCAGTCGGCCACCGCGACGTCGTCCAGCCGCAGCGCCGGCTCCTGCTCGACCAGCTGGGCGACCGTCGTGATGTCGTTCTCCCGGAGGAAGTCCTGCGTCACCGTCACCGCCGGGAACTGGATCTCGTCCTCCTCGAGCTGGCCGGCCAGCTCCAGCGCGGTCACGCGGACCACGGCGCCGCCGATCTGCGTCGGGTCGGTGGCCGAGGTGGCGACCCACGGGCTGCCGTCGGCGGTCATGACCTCGATGTCGGCGTTGGAGATGTCGATGCCGTAGATCCGCACGCTGTCGTTCAGGCCGTTCTGGTTCACCGCCTGCACGGCACCCTTCGCGATCTCGTCGTACGGAGCGAAGATCGCCTCGACGTCCGGGTGCTGCCGGAGCGCGGCGTCCACCAGCGGGATGTTGTCGGTGGCCGTCGACTCGGTGACCTCACCGGTGGAGAACCGCTGGTCCAGACCGTGCTCGGCGACGTAGGTCTCCCACACCGCGGCGCGGCGGTCGAGCGGGGCGAAGCCGGTGGCCGAGACGTAGCCGACCGCGGCGCCGTCACCGACGTCCTCCACCAGCTGGTCCAGCACGCCCTCGGCCATGCTGGCGTCGCTCTGGCTGGTGACCACGACGCCGTCGATCGGGGGCAGCTCGAGGTCGTAGACGACGACCGTGATGCCCGCGTCGAGCGCCTCCTGCACCAGCGGCGCGATGGTGTCGGTCTGCCCGTGGTCGACGATGATCGCGTCGGGCCCGGCGGCGATGGCCCGCTCGAGGTCCGAGGCGTGCCGGGCGTTGTCGTTGCGGGCGTCGGTGACGGTCAGGTCGATGCCGGCGGCCGCGGCCTGGGCCTGCGCGCCCCGGCCCCAGGCCTCGAAGTAGTCGCCCGCGCCGCTCTGGCGGACCAGGGCGACCTCGACCGGACCGTCGGCGAAGGGGGCGGGGGCGTCGGCCGTCGCGGCCTGGGTGGTGCGGGGGGCGGCCTCCGCGGAGCCGCCGCCGGATCCGTCGGACTGGGAGCAGGCGGCGAGGACGAGCAGCGGGACGGCGGCGCCGACGAGCAGGGGGTACCGGGTCGAGCGGGACATGGGGGTTCCTCGGGAGGGCGGCGGGCCACGGCGGCCCGGGTGAGCGGGGGCTGCGCACTGCAGGCGGGCCCCTCACGGCGCGGCTGCCCGCCGCGCCGGGGCCTCACGCGTGCTGCGAACGCGAGACCCGGGGCCCTGGCATGGCGCAACAGAGCTCCGGGCACACCGCCGGGTGGACCGGGGCGTTCACGGCGCGCGACAGCGTCCGGGCAGCATCGCTGCCGGAGGCCAGTGGCGCCGGACCGGTCACGCGTTGGATAGTAGGAGGCCAGTCCGGCGTGCCGGAAACCCGAGCTCCGAGGTGGAACCGTGACCCTGCTCACCGTGTGGCGTGAGGACGCCCCCGAGACCCCGGAACTGCGCACCGAGGACGCCGCGGAGATCACCGCCGCCCTCAAGGGCATCGGCGTGCGGTTCGAGCAGTGGCCGGTGCAGGAGCTGCCGGAGGTCCCGACCCAGGACGACGTCCTGTCCGCCTACCGCGAGCGGATCGACGGCGTGACCGCCGCCGAGGGCTACACGCTCGTCGACGTGGTCCAGATGCACCCCAGCGACGACCCCTCCTGGCAGGAGACCGTGCGCACCGCGCGCGCCAAGTTCCTCGACGAGCACACGCACGTCGACGACGAGGACCGCTTCTTCGCCACCGGCTCGGGGATCTTCTACCTGCACGTCGACGGCCGGGTGCACGCCGTCCTGTGCGAGGCCGGGGACCTGCTCTCGGTGCCCGGCGGCACGACGCACTGGTTCGACATGGGCACCAACCCCGACTACGTGTCGGTGCGGTTCTTCCACGACGACGAGGGCTGGGTCGGCGACTTCACCGGCAGCGACGTCTCCCGCTCCTTCCCCACCTACGACGAGATCGTCGCCGCCCGCTGAGCCGTCCGCCCCCGGCCGGTCGGCCGGGGGCCGCCGAGCCCGCCCGTGGGGCTGCGTCCCTGCGGCTGCGTCCCTGGGCGCGACCGCCTGCGCGTCGCACGTCTGAGCGGGCGTGGAGCCGGCGCCGAGCTCCAGCCATCGGCCCCGTCGTCGGCTCGCCGGAGCGTTGGCCCCGCCGCGGCCGTTCCACCCCGCGTCCTGGCCGGACCGGGGACAACGCTCGGCGTCCCCGGTGGGCGCGCGCCGGGGTCTCGCGCCGGGGGTCTCGCGCCGCGGCTCGGTGAGCGGTCATCGCCTTGTCGACCGCCGGGGGGACCGTCACCGCGCTTTCTCCCCGAGCCGGTTCCGACACGCCCCGCGGCTGCCGATGACGACCGCGGACGGCTCCTACCTTCTGGGGCCCGAGGGCCTTCCGGGCCCGGCCACCGAGAGAACTCCCGGGCCCCCGAGGGGCCGGACGCGCACGACAGAGAGAAGGCACCGTGGACGGTCTGGACGACATCGTCGAGGAGTTCCTCGTCGAGAGCCACGAGAACCTCGACCAGCTCGACACCGACCTCGTCGCCCTCGAGCAGGAGCCCGACTCCCGGGAGCGGCTGTCGAGCATCTTCCGGACCATCCACACCATCAAGGGGACCAGCGGCTTCCTGGCGTTCAACCGCCTCGAGGAGGTCACCCACGTCGGGGAGAACATGCTCTCCCGGCTGCGCGACGGCGCCCTGGAGCTGACCCCGGCGCGCACCAGCGTGCTGCTGCGGATGGTCGACACCGTGCGGTCGCTGCTGGCCTCGATCGAGGCCACCGGCGGCGAGGGGACCGTCGACGTCGCCGCCGTCGTCGCCGACATCAGCGCCGCGATGGAGGACCGCCCCGCCGAGGCGCCTCCGATGGCCGAGCCCCTCGCCGAAGTGGCCACTTCGGCGGGAGGCTCGTCCGCCGAAGTGGCCACTTCGGCGGAAGGGGTCGCCGGGGCGCCCGTCGTCGAGGCGCCCCTGGCGCAGGCCCCGGAGGCCGCCCCGGCCCTGGCTCCCGCCCCGGCCGCCGCCTCGGCTCCCGCGCCCGCCCCGGCCGCTGCCTCGGCTCCCGCTCCCGCCCCGGCCGCCGCCTCGGCTCCCGCGCCCGCCTCGGCCCCGGCTCCCGCCCCGGCCGCCGAGGCCGCCGAGCCGGAGCACGCGCCGTCGGCCGACGGCGGCGCGCGCCGCGCCGTCGCCGACAGCACCATCCGGGTGGACGTCGACCTCCTCGACGAGCTCATGCTGCTCGTCGGCGAGCTCGTGCTGACCCGCAACCAGATCGTCCAGTACGTGGGCCGGTCCAACGACACCGACCTGGTCCGGGCCTCGCAGCGGCTGAACCTCATCGCCAGCGAGCTGCAGGAGGGCGTCATGAAGACGCGCATGCAGCCGATCGACCACATCTGGTCCAAGCTGCCGCGCGTCGTCCGCGACCTGGGCATCCAGTGCGGCAAGAGCGTCCGCCTGGAGATGGAGGGCAAGGACACCGAGCTCGACAAGACGCTGCTCGAGGCCGTCAAGGACCCGCTGACCCACCTGGTCCGCAACTCCGTCGACCACGGGATCGAGTCCCCCGACCGCCGCCGCGCCGCGGGCAAGCCGGCCGAGGGCGTGCTGACCCTGCGGGCCAAGCACGAGAGCGGCCAGGTCGTGGTCGAGGTCGCCGACGACGGCGGCGGCATCGACCCGGCGCGGATCGGTGCCAAGGCCGTCGAGAAGGGCCTGCTCACCGACGCGCAGCTGGCCCGGATGAGCCCGACCGACGTGCTGCAGCTCATCTTCGCGCCCGGTTTCTCCACCGCGGCCGCCGTCACCAACGTCTCCGGCCGCGGCGTCGGCATGGACGTCGTCAAGACGAACATCGAGTCCATCGGCGGCACCATCGAGGTCGAGTCGGTCGCCGGCACCGGCACCGTCTGCCGGCTGCGCATCCCGCTGACCCTGGCCATCGTCCCGGCGCTGACCGTCGAGTGCGCCGGCGACCGCTACGCCATCCCGCAGATCAGCCTCCAGGAGCTGGTCAGCCTGGACGCCGAGAAGGCGGCCAACGCCGTGGAGGAGGTCGGCGGCGCGCCGGTCTACCGGCTCCGTGGCGAGCTGCTGCCCCTGGTCCGGCTGACCGACGTCCTCGGCCTGACCTCCGACCGGCACGACGGCCACGTGGTGATCGCCGTGCTGCGGTCGGAGGGCCGCCGTTTCGGCCTGGTCGTGGACCGTGTCATCAACACCGAGGAGATCGTCGTCAAGGCGGTCGGCGGCCAGCTCAAGGCGATCGGCCTGTACTCCGGCGCCACGGTGCTCGGCGACGGCACCGTCGCGCTGATCCTCGACGTGCAGGCCCTGGCCCGCCGCGCGCTGCGCACCGAGAGCGCCGAGCGGCAGGAGGCCCGCGTGGCGGCCGCCGTCGCCGCGGCCGACAGCGAGTCGCAGCGCCAGCGCATGCTGCTCGCGGCCATCGGCGGGGGCCGGCGCGTGGCCATCCCGCTCGACACGGTCACCCGGCTCGAGCAGGTGCGCACGGAGAACGTCGAGCGCGTGGGCAACCGCGAGGTCGTCCAGTACCGCGGCGCGATCCTGCCGATCGTCCGGCTCGACCGGCACCTGGGCGCCTACGGCGAGGCCGACCGCGAGGTGCTCGAGGTCATCGTCTACAGCGACCACGGCCGCAGCGTCGCCATCGTGGTCGAGGAGATCCTCGACATCGTCGACGGCGAGGCCGCCGTCCGCAGCGACATCGACGACATGGGCCTGCTCGGGTCCGCCGTCCTCGGCGACAAGGTCACCGAGCTGCTCGACGTCCGCGCGGCCATCCTGGCCGCCGACCCGGCCTTCTACAGCGCCGGGACCGACTTCGCCACGCCCCAGGGCGTTCCCTCGTCCCTGATGGAGGTCTGACGTGACTGCCGCGACCGAGACCCGCGCCCCCGACGGCGCGGCCCCCGCCATCGGCGGGCAGCTGGCCACCTTCTGGCTGGACGGCGACCTGTACGGCGTGGAGGTGGCGCACGTGCAGGAGGTGCTGCGCAGCCAGAGCCTGACCCGGGTGCCGCTGGCGCCGGCGGCCGTCGCCGGGCTGATCAACCTGCGGGGGCAGGTGGTGACCGCCATCGAGCTGCGCGAGCGGCTGGGCCGCCCGCCGCGGTCGGAGGACACCGACGCGGTCGTCATCGTGGTGCGGCTGCACGGCGAGGCGGTCAGCCTCCTCGTGGACTCCATCGCCGATGTCGTCGACGTCGACCCGGCCGACTTCGAGGCCCCGCCGGACACCCTCGACGGCACCGCCCGCGACCTCATCCGCGGCGCGTTCAAGCTCGACGGCCAGCTGCTGCTCGCCCTCGACGTCCACAAGGCCGTCAGCGCCTGAGCCGCACCCCACCGGCCCCCGCACCGACCCCGGTGCGGGGGCCGGTGCGCGTTCTGGCACCGCGGCGGTCACCGTCAGTCACCGCTCGCTGACACGTCCGGCCTGGACACGCAAGTCCCGGGAGCGCGGTCTCCAACCGACGGGTGACCCGCACGTGGCGCTGCCCGCCGATCACGGTCACAGTGGTCGAGCCCGTGTCCCGGCTCCTGGAGGCCTGTCATGCCGTACTCGCTGGTCAGCGCCGCCACGCTCGGGTTCGACCTGGTCCGCCTCCCGCTCGGCCGCCAGGTGGCCGAGGTCCTGCTCACCGGGCTGACCGCGGACGCCGCCGCGCTCGAGGGGGTCGCCGCGGCCCACCCCTCGGCCGGCCGGGACCGCGACGAGCGCGCCGTCCTCGCCGTCCGCGCCCGACGCGCCCGCGAGCTCGCCGCCGGCGTGCCGAACCTGCGGTCGGCCGGTTCCGGCGACCGCGCCGCGGTGCTGGTCGACCAGCTGGAGCGCGGGATGATCGGCGACGCCGCGGCCGTGGAGCGGGTGCTGCGCGACGACGTCCTCGGGCCCGAGCACCCCGCCGTCGCCGACCTCGACGAGGACCTGCTCGCGGCGGCCGCCGACGTGCTGGGCGACGCCGTGATCGGGTCCTTCGCCTCCGACGTGCTGCCGCCGCTGGTGCGCCGGCAGCTCACCGGTCCGCTGGCGCTCGCCACGGCCACCGGCCTGGTGCCGCCCGCCGACCCGGACCTGGGTCCGGCCGCGGCCGACGTCCGGGCCTTCCTCGCCGCCCTGGGCGACCAGGACGACGCGGCCCGGGCCCGGTGGCGCCGGGCGGTCGACGAGGGCCGCCTCGAGCGCCGCCCCTGGGCCCGGGCGATGCACGAGGCCGCGTGGGCCGCGCACGTCTCGGGCCGGATCCGGGTCCTGGCCGGGGCGCAGCTGCTGGCGGTGCAGGCCTTCGTCGACGGCGGCTTCGACGGCCGCGACGGCGCGCAGGGCGTGTGGAACGCCGTCGCCGGCGTGGTGCAGGCGCTGACGATGGGCGACCTGCTGGACACGACCGCGCTGTCGGTGCTGCTCGCCCCCTGGGAGCGGGTCACCACCTCCTGACCCCGGCGCCCCCGGCCGCCCCGACGGGCAGTGTGCGCCCACGGCCCGGTCCGGCCCCTGAACGGTCCGCCACTGCGCGCTGCCCGTGAAGAGAGCCGGTCGGCGCCACGGCCGGTCGCGCGGCTGCCCGTCGGCGCACGGTGTCGGCACGGGTCGAGCAGCACGCGGTGAGCGGCCGGGCCCCCGGCGGGCCACCGGGCCGCCGAGCGGGAAGAACCAGCTCAGCGGCCCGCCGGTCACCGGCCCCCCGAGTCGACAAGGCGCCGAGCCGCCACCTCCGGCCGGGGTCGGCGCGACTTCCGTAACGAGTGCGCGGCAGCGCTTCAGCCGGCGTGTGGGGTGGCCGACAACTCCTGTGTCGGGTGGTGCAGCTGTGGCATGCGCACCGACCGGAACCGGTTGTGCGCGGCCGAACTGAAGGCCTCCTCGCTGGTGCCGCTACACCGAGCAGCAGCCCCTGTCGGCTGTCCGGCAGGAGCAGGAGGACGGATGAACCCGATCCGGGTACTCGTGGTCGACGATTCCGTCGTCGTCCGCAAGATCGTGACCGACGTGCTCTCCCAGGACCCCGGGATCGAGGTCGTCGGCACCGCCGTCAACGGCAGGATCGCCCTGGGCAAGGTGGAGCAGCTCCGGCCCGACCTGGTCACGATGGACATCGAGATGCCGGAGCTCGACGGCATCCAGGCCGTCCGCGGCATCCGCGCGGCGCGCAACCGCGTGCCGATCATCATGTTCAGCACGCTCACCGAGCGGGGTGCCTCGGCCACCCTCGACGCGCTGTCCGCCGGTGCCAACGACTACGTGACGAAGCCGGCCAACGTGGGCAGCGTCGCGCAGTCGATGGAGAGCGTCCGCGAGCAGTTGATCCCCAAGATCAAGGCGCTCCTCGGCCGGCCGGTCACCGCCGGCCCCGCCCGCCCGGCCGCCCCGCCGCCGCCGGTCCGCCCGGCCGCGCCGCGCACCGCGCCCGTCGAGAAGCCCGAGATCCTCGTCATCGGCTCCTCCACCGGCGGCCCCGAGGCGCTCACCAAGGTCCTGCCCGCGCTGCCGGCCTCCCTGCCGGTCCCCGTGCTGCTCGTGCAGCACATGCCACCGGTCTTCACCCGCCAGTTCGCCCAGCGGCTGGACCGCCTGTGCGCGCTGCGGGTCGTCGAGGCCGTCGACGGCACCCCGCTCGCCCCCGGCACGGTGCACCTGGCCCCGGGCGACCACCACCTGACCATCCGGACGGGCGCCCGCGGCGCGACCACGGCGCTCTCCCAGGGACCTCCGGAGAACTTCTGCCGGCCGGCCGTGGACCCGCTGTTCCGCTCGGCGGTGGACGCCCACCGCGGCGCGGTGCTCGGCGTCGTCCTGACCGGCATGGGCTCCGACGGCCGGCAGGGCGCCGCCCGCATCCGCGAGGCCGGCGGCTCCGTCGTCGTCCAGGACCAGGCCACCTCGGTCGTCTGGGGCATGCCCGGCGCCGTCGCCTCGGCCGGCCTCGCCGACGAGATCCTCCCGCTCGACCGGATCGCCGAGACGATCCTGCGGCGGCTCACCGGCCCGGCCGGCCGTCCGTCCCCCCTGCCCGGCCGCGCGTCCGTGCTGGCCACCGGAGGAGTCCGATGACCCTGACCGCCACCAGCTTCGACTGGGTCCGCCAGGTGGTCCACCGGGAGAGCGCGATCGTGCTCCAGCCGGGCAAGGAGTACCTGGTCGAGGCCCGGTTGCTGCCGATCGCCCGGAAGATGGGCCTGGCCGACGTCGGCCAGCTCGTCGACTCGGTGCGCAACCGGCCCAGCCCGGAGCACACGCGGAAGATCGTCGAGGCGCTCACCACCAACGAGACCTCGTGGTTCCGGGACGGCGACCCGTTCTCCGCCCTGACCACCACGGTGCTGCCGGCCCTGCAGGCCGCCCGCTCCCCGCACGAGCGGCTGCACGTCTGGTCGGCGGCCTGCTCCAGCGGGCAGGAGCCGTACACGATCGCGATGCTGCTCCAGGACGCGCTGCCCAACGCCGCCACGCGCGTGTCGATCACGGCCACCGACATCTCCCGCGAGATGGTCGAGCGCACCCGCGCCGGCCGGTTCAGCCAGCTCGAGGTCAACCGCGGCCTGCCCGCACCGATGCTGGTCCGCCACTTCACGCGGGCCGGCGCCGAGTGGGAGGTCAACCCCGCGCTGCGCCGGATGGTGACGGCCAGCGAGTGCAACCTCGCGGCCGCGCTGCCGCGGATGGGCCCGTTCGACGTGGTCTACCTGCGCAACGTCCTCATCTACTTCGACCTGCCGACCAAGCAGGCGATCCTCCGCCGGGTCCGGTCGCTCATGCGGCCGGACGGGTGGCTGTTCCTCGGCGCCGCCGAGACCACCCTCGGTGTCGACGACTCCTGGGAGCGGGTCGTCCTCGGCCGCAGCTCCGCCTACCGCCCGCTGAAGGGGGCCTGATCGTGCGTGCTCTGGTGATCGACGACTCACGCGCCATGCGACGCATCGTGGGCGGGACCCTCACCGGGTTCGGCTACGAGACCCGCGAGGCCGGCCACGGTCAGGAGGCGCTCGACGTGCTGGTCGAGGGCTGGCTGCCCGACATGTGCACGATCGACTGGAACATGCCGGTGATGGACGGGCTCCAGTTCGTCTCCGCCGTCCGCAGCAATCCCGCCTGGCGCTCGGTGACGCTCATGATGGTCACCTCCGAGAGCGAGCACGGCCAGATCGTGCGCGCGCTGGCCGCCGGCGCCCACGAGTACGTCATCAAGCCCTTCACCGCCGACGCGCTGGCCGACAAGCTCGCCCTGCTCGGCCTGCTCCCGCAGGAGGTCGCCCTGTGAACGCCACCCTGGTCACCTCGCTGCTGGACGAGGCGACGGTCACCGAGATCGCCGAGCAGGCGTGGTCGGCGCTGGTCGGTGAGGAGGAGTTCCTCGTCCCGCTGCCCGCGCCGCTGCCGGCCGGGACGACGAGCTCCTGGGTCACCGTCACCGGCCCGTGGAACGGCGTCGTCGTCGTCACCTGCGGAACCGGCACCGCCGGCGAGCTGACTCGCGCCCTGCTGCGCGAGCACGCCCCGGCGCAGCTCGAGGCCGAGGACGTCGAGGACGCGCTCGGCGAGATCGCCAACGTGGTCGGCGGCAACGTCAAGGCCGTCCTGCCCGGGCCCTCGGTCCTCGGCCTGCCCGAGACGGGGAGCACCCCGCCCGTCCCCGGCCCGCCCGAGGACACCTGCCGCGTCGAGTTCCTGTGGCGCGGTCAGCCCCTGACCATCACCGCCCAGGGCTCGCCCCGGACCCCCGCCCAGTACTGACAGCACGACACGGAACGGAGTGCCACTGTGAAGATCCTGATCGCCGACGACAGCCGTGTCATGCGGCAGATCGTCATCCGGACCCTGCGCCAGGCCGGCTACGACGACCACGACATCGTCGAGGCCGAGGACGGCCGGGACGCCTACGACAAGGTCCAGTCCGAGAGCCCCGACCTGGTGCTGTCGGACTGGAACATGCCGAACATGACCGGGCTGGAGTGCCTGCAGGCGCTGCGCTCGTCCGGCTCGAGCGTGCCCTTCGGCTTCGTCACCTCCGAGGGCTCGGAGGAGATGCGGGGGAAGGCCGCCGACGCCGGCGCGCTCTTCCTCATCGCCAAGCCGTTCAACGAGGAGACCTTCACCGAGGCCCTGGCCGGGGTGATCTCGTGACCACCCCCCTCGCCGTCGTCCTGCCCGCCAACAAGGACGTCAAGGACATGCTGTCCAGCCTGGTGGGCAAGCCCGTCACCGTCGCTCCCGGCGCCCCGGTCACCCCGACCGAGCGCTCGCCGGTGTCGGTCGCGGTCTACGTCGACCCGCAGATGAACACCAACGCGCTGTGCGTCATGGACCTCGCGTTCTCGGCCTACAGCGGCGGCGCGCTGGCCATGCTGCCCCCCGGCGGTTGCCAGGACGCCGTCGAGGAGGACGGCGAGCTGACGCCGATGCTGACCGAGGCGCTGCACGAGGTCGTCAACGTGCTCTCGGCGCTGCTCAACGTGCCGGGTGCGCCGCACTCGAAGCTCTACCGGCTCTACGCCGCGGGCGACGACCTCCCGGCCGACATCGCGGGCATGCTCGCCGCCTTCAACCGGCTCGACCTGTCGGTCGACATCCCCGGCTACGGCAAGGGGGCCATGTCGCTGGTCATCCCGTCCGGCGCGGCCTGAGACCGAGCGAGACGCACCACCTCGCAGGCCGGGAGACCCCTGGCCTGAGGAGCTGCCCCGGGGCGGCGCAGGGCCCACCGCGCCCCGCCGCCCCGGGCGCGATCGCATGGTCGTCCTCCGGACGACACCGCGGCCAGGTGCCGTCCCCGACGGCCGCTGAGCCCCCTGCGCCGTCCCTGCGCGGAGCCCTCCGGGCCCCACTCGGCCCGTCGACCACCGCGGCCAGGTGCCGTCCCCGACGGCCGCTGAGCCCCCTGCGCCGTCCCTGCGCGGAGCCCTCCGGGCCCCACCCGGCCCGGCGAGCATCGAGTTCAGCTGAGCGCCGGCTCGCGGTCCTCGATGGCCGTGGGCAGGCAGGCCCACACGTGCTTGCACAGGTCGTCGACGTACCAGCCGTGCGCGACCGAGAGCCGGGCCACCAGGTACAGCCCCAGGCCGCCCTGGGCCGGGTCGCGGTCGACGGCCGGTGTCGGCATGGTGTCGCGGGCACGGTCGCTGATGTCGAGGATCCAGCCGCCGCTGCCGGCGATCACCGTGGCCACCACGGGCCGGTCGCCGTGCCGCAGCGCGTTGGACGCCAGCTCGTCGAAGGCCAGGATCATCCGGTCGGCCACGGGGTCCTCGTGGTCGCGGGGGAACCCCACCTCGTCCAGACGGTCGCGGAGGGCCGCCCGCACCGCCGGGAGCTCGGCGAGCGACCCGAGGTCCCAGCGCCACATCTCGCCCCGGCCGTCCGGCAGCGGCCGCAGCGGCCACGCCAGTCGACTCATGTCCTCGCCCCCGTCAGCATCCGGTTCTGGGATGCCCCGGTGGTTCCCACCGCCGTCACGCCTCAACCGTGTGATCCCCGTCGGGGTGGTCCGCGGGCCGGCTGACCCGTGCGCCGGCAGGCATGGGGCAGAGTGATCACCGTGATCGAGGACCGGGCACTCCCGCCGCCGGACGACCTGTTGGCGCAGGCCGTCGAGGGCATGGACCGCCCGCTGCTCGTGATCGACGAGGACTGGCGGTTCCGCTACGTCAACCCCGCCGGCGCCGCGGTGCTGGGGCGCACCGTCGCGGCGCTGGTCGGCCGGGGCGTCTGGGACTCGTTCCCCGAGGCCGTCGGCGGGCCCTTCGAGGAGCTCTACACCGCCGTGCGCAAGACGGGGGAGTCCGGGCGCACGGTCGCCTGGTTCGAGCCGCTGCAGAAGTGGTTCCAGGCCGACGCCTTCCTCACCGACGCCGGCCTCGTCGTCACCTACGACGACGTCACCGACCGCCAGCGGGCCGAGCAGGAGCGCGTCGCCGCCGTCGCCGCCCGCGAGGAGGCCGCCCGTCGCGCCGCGGATGCCGCCCTGCGCGCCGCCGAGGCCGCGGCGACCGCCGAGCTGGCCGGCCGGCACCTCATGCTGCTCGGCGACATCAGCCAGGCCATGACCTCGACCTTCGACACCGACGAGGCGGTGAGCCGCTTCGCCCGCCTGGTCGTCCCGCTGCTCGCGGACTGGTGCCTGGTGAGCGTCGTGGATCCCGACGGCACGCGCCGAGACGTCGGCCGGGCACACCGCGACCCCGCCATGGTCGAGGCCATGCACCGGTACGCCGACGCCCGCGTGAGCAGCAACCGGCCCACCGCTCCCGTGCCGACGGCGCTGCGCAGCGGCCAGCCGGTCGTCATCCCGCAGGTGACCAGCGCGCACATCGAGCAGATGGTGGGCAGCGACGCCGCCCGGGACGCGCTGGCGCCGCTGCAGGTGGCCGCCGTGGCCACGTTCCCGCTGCTGGCCCGCGGCGAGCAGTTCGGCGCGCTCACGCTGGTGAACGGCGTCGAGCGCGGCCCGCACACCGACGTCGAGCTGCGCACCGCCGAGGTCGCCTCCCGCCGGGCCGCCCTGGCACTGGACAACGCGCGGTTGGCCGCGGCCAACCAGCAGGTCGCCGAGCGGCTGCAGCTGTCGCTGCTGTCGCCGCCGGTGCAGCAGCCGCACCTGGAGACCGCCGTCCGCTACCGGGCCGCCACCCGGGGGGTGTCCATCGGCGGCGACTGGTACGACAGCTTCCTGCAGCCCGACGGCGACATGGTCCTCGTCATCGGCGACGTCATGGGCCACGACATCGAGGCCGCGGCGGCGATGGGCCAGGTGAAGACCCTCGTACGCGGCATCGCCTTCGACCGGCTGGAGGAGCCGGCCGGGGTGCTGCGGCGGGTCGACCACGCGCTGGTGGGGCTGGCCGTGCCCACCATGGCGACCGCGCTGGTCTGCCGGATCGAGCACGACGGCGCCGGCGGCCGCACGCTGCGGTGGTCCTCGGCCGGGCACCCCGAGCCGATGCTCCTGGGCGCCGACGGCCGGGTCACCGACCTCACCGCGCCGATCGGGCCGCCGCTGGGCATCGGCTGGCGGGGGCCGCGGGCCGACGGCGCGGCCGACCTCCCCGACGACGCCACCGTCCTGCTGTTCACCGACGGGCTCTTCGAGCGCCGCGGGGTGCCCCTGGACGACGGCCGCGACCAGGTGCGCCGGCTGCTCGAGCAGTTCGGCGACCGGCCGCTGGAGGAGCTGTGCGACCGGCTGCTGGCCGTGATGCTGGCCGACGGGGCCGAGGACGACGTCGCCGTCCTCGCCCTGCGCACCCGCGCCGCCGCCCGCTGAGCCCCCGCGCCGGCGTCCGCCGGCCGGGCCCGCGAGCCGGTCCCCCGGCGGACCGCTCACCCCGCGCGCTCGATGGCGAAGGCGACGAGGAAGCCGACAGCGGTGATCAGCCCGGTCCACGTGCGCGTCGTCTCGAACGCCTCGGGGATCATGGTGTCGGCGACCATCGTGAGGATCGCCCCGGCCGCGACCGCGGTGATGACGGCGACGAGCTCCGGCGCCGCGCCACCCAGCGCCAGGTAGCCCACCAGCGCCGCCAGCCCGCTGAGCACGGCGATGCCGCCCCAGATGCCGAAGACGTACCGGGCCGGGCGCCCGCTGCGCTTCATGCCCGCCGCGCTGGACAGACCCTCGGGCACGTTGGAGATGAACACCGCGGCGAGCACCGAGACGCTGACCCCGCCGCCGCTGAGCAGGCCCAGCCCGAGGACGACGCTCTCCGGGACCCCGTCGAGCAGTGCCCCCACCGCGATGGCGGCGCCGCTGCCGGACTGCTCGTCCTCCGACGGCTGCTGGTCCCCCGAGCGCTTGCGGTGCCGTGCGCCGCGACGGGCCAGGACGGCGTTGGCGCCGAGGTAGGCCACGGCGCCGCCCAGGAAGCCGATGGCCGTCGGCCCCAGCCCGCCGGTGTCGGCGGCCTCGGCGACCAGGTCGAAGGCGACCGCGGAGATCAGCACCCCGGAGCCGAAGGCCATGACCGAGGCGATGAGGCCCTGCGGCACCCGCAGGAACCAGGCGACCAGCGCACCCAGCACGAGCGCCGCCCCGCCGAGCAGCCCCCACAGCCCCGCTTCCACCCACACCGGCACGGGGAGGCCGTTGCCCGCCGCAACCGCCCGGCAACCCCTAGTCCGGGTGGCTGAGCAGGTACCGGCCGAAGTGCGGCACGGTGAAGGCGATCTGGCCGCGCTCGGCGGAGTACACCAGGCCCTTCTTGATCAGCGCGTCCCGCGCGGGCGACAGCGAGGCCGGCTTGCGGCCGAGGGAGACGGCGACCTCGGAGGTGGCGACGGCGGTGCCCTGCGGCCCGCCGAGCTCGGCCATCGCGTGCATGTACTCGCGCTCGGCCGGGGTCGCGCGGTCGTAGCGGGAACCGAAGAAGCCGACGGCGAGCTCGGCCTCGGCCACCGGGGCGGCCACGGCGACGTCGGCGGCGGTGATGGGGGAGCCGGCCGCGACGTCCCAGGTGACCTTGCCGTAGGCCTGGACGAAGTACGGGTAGCCGTCCGCGGCGGCGTAGAGCGCGTCGAGGGCCTCGGGCTCGAACGCGACGTCCTCGCGCTCGGCGGGGGCGAGCAGGGCCCGGTCGGCCGCCGCCCGGTCGAGCCGGTCGATGCGCAGGTAGCGGAAGAGCCGCTCGGAGTAGCTCTTGGAGGCGCTCAGCACCGCCGGCAGGTGCGGGAGGCCCGCGCCGACGACGATGAGCGGGGCGCCCTGCTGGGACAGCTCGTGGCAGGCCGCGCAGATCGCGGACACGTCGGGGGCCTGCACGTCCTGCATCTCGTCGATGAACAGGGCGATGCCCTTGCCGACGTCGGCGGCCAGCCCCGCGGCGTCGCTGAGCAGCTCCACCAGGTCGATCTCCATGTCCCCGGAGTCGGCCCGGCCGCTGGCCGCGGGGACGTCGATGCCCGGCTGCCAGCGGTCGCGCAGCTTCGCGTCGGCCCCCACCGCGCGCTGGGCGAAGGCCTTCACCGTCGCCAGGACGGCGTCCATGGAGTCCTGGTCGGGGTGCCGCAGCTCGCGCAGCGCCATGTGCAGCGCGGAGGAGACCGGGCGGCGCAGCGACTGGTCCGGCCGGGCCTCGATCTTGCCGGTTCCCCACCCGCGGCCGATGGCCGCCGACCGCAGCTGGTTGAGCAGCACGGTCTTGCCGACGCCGCGCAGGCCGGTGAGCACCAGCGACCGCTCGGGCCGCCCCCGCGCGATCCGCTCGAGCACGACGTCGAAGGCCGACAGCTCGTCGTCCCGGCCGGCGAGCTCGGGCGGGCGCTGACCGGCGCCGGGGGCGTAGGGGTTCCGGACGGGGTCCACGTCGAGCACCGTATGGCGGTCTCTAGCCCCGGCCGTAGACATCCGTAGAACGGCGTAGGCGTGTCGCGCGGGGCCGGTGGGGGCGGAGGGTCTCGAGGGGCGTCTCGGTCGGTCTAGTCCCTCGGGTAGACGACCGTAGAGAGCGCTACCTGCCGACGACCGGGGCGGGACGCGGCTAGCGTCGTCCTCGTGATCAAGTTCGCGCTCAAGGTCGTGCTCATGGCCGGGGTCTTCTACGGCGTCGCCTACCTGCTCGACGGGGTCGACGTCGTGGCCAACCCCGACGGCCCGCTGGGGGAGTTCGGCACCTGGCTGTGGATCGCGCTGATCTTCGCGCTGGTCAACGCCATCGTCGGGCCGGTCCTGCGGCTCATCGGGCTGCCCTTCGTCATCCTGACCCTCGGGTTGTTCCTGCTGGTCATCAACGCCGCGCTGCTCGGGCTCACGGCCGCGATCACCGACCGGCTGACCGTCGACGGGTTCGGCAGCGCCGTCCTCGGCGGTCTGCTGCTGGCCATCGGCGGCTGGGCGGCCGACCAGCTCCTCGACCGCTCCTGACCGGCGCGCGCCGGGCCGCCGAGGTGCCGGCCCGGCGACGTGCCGGGGCCCCGGCCCGGGGCTAGCGTCGCTCCCATGGTCCGCACCACCGGCAGCGTCGCCGAGGCCGGGCGCCCCGGACCGGGGCGCCCACCGCTCGCCGATCCGGAGCTGGCCGCCCTCCACGCCGCCCGCGACGCGAAACGCAGGCTGCTGGAGGAGGCGGCCGAGCAGGCGGCGGGGCCCGGCGTCCTGCCCGCGGGGTGCACGGCCGCCGACCTGCCCGGGCTGTTCCGCCGCTACTACTGGAGCGAGCCGGCGGCCGAGGTGCTCCGCCAGCACCCGGCCGAGCTCGCCGCCCTGGCGCTGGACCACCTGCGGCTGGCCGCCGTCCGGCCCCGGGGATCGGCGACGGTGGAGGTCACCCGCCGCGGCGGCGCCGACCGCCGCCGCTCGGTCGTCCTCGTGGTCACCGACGACATGCCCCACCTGGTCGACTCGGTCACCGCCGAGGTCGTCCGGCAGGGGTTCCGGCTCGAGCACGTCGTCCACCCCGTGCTCGTCGTCCGCCGGGACGTCACCGGCCGGATCGGTGCCTTCTGCGACAGCGCCGACCCCGTCGAGTGCGGACCCGACGCGCTCGCCGAGTCCTGGATGGCCGTCGTCCTGGACGGCCCGCTGGACGACGAGGCCGCCGCCGACCTGGTCGGCGGCCTGCGCACGGTCCTGGCCGACGTCCGCGCCGTCGACGAGGACGCCGACCGGATGCGCGCCCGCGCGCTGGCGCTGGCCGACCGGCTGGACCGGCTGCCTCCCGGGGACGACGGCGACCCCGCCGGTGACCCCGCCGAGGCCGCCGCGTTCCTGCGGTGGCTGGCCGACGGCCACTTCGTGCTCCTCGGTGCCCGCGACGTCGCGCTGCCCACCGGCCGGGAGCGCGCCCAGAAGGCCGTCCCCGGCAGCGGCCTGGGGGTGCTCCGCAGCGACCCGGCGGCCGGGACGGGCCCGCCCGAGGCCCGGACCGGGGACGGCGACGCGCTGCCGGGCGGGCCCCTGCTGGCCGTCACCAAGGCCGACGCCCGGGCCACCGTCCACCGCCGCGCCTGGCTCGACCTCGTCACCGTCACGCTGCCCGGCGAGGACGGCACCCTGTCCCAGCACCGGCTGACCGGCCTCTGGTCGACCGCCGCCTACGCGAGCAGCGTCCGCGACGTGCCCGTGGTACGCCGGCGGGTCGCCCAGGTGGTCGCCCGTGCCGGGGTGCCCGTCGACAGCCACACCGGCAAGGAGCTCGTGGACCTCCTCGAGGCCCACCCGCGCGACGAGCTGTTCCAGGTCGAGGCCGACGAGCTGCTGCCCGTCGCGCTCGGCGTGCTGCAGTTGCAGGAGCGCCGGCAGACCCGGCTGTTCCTGCGCCGCGACCCCCGGGGCCGGTTCTGGTCGGCGCTGGTCTACCTGCCCCGCGACCGGTACACGACCGAGGTCCGCACCCGCCTGCAGCAGCTGCTGCTGGAGCGCCTGGGGGGCAGCGGCATCGAGTACACGGCCCGGGTCACCGAGTCGGTGCTGGCCCGGCTGCACTTCGTCGTCCGGCCACCGGTCAGCAAGGGCGGCCGGCCCGCCCTGCCCGACGTCGACGTGCCGGCGCTGCAGACCGAGCTGGCCGCCGCCGCCCGCAGCTGGACCGACGAGCTGACCGACGCCCTGCACGCCCGCTCCGGCGCGGAGGAGGCCGAGCGGCTGCTCGCCCGGGTCGCCGACGCCTTCCCGGTCGCCTACCAGGAGGACTTCGACGCCGCGACCGCCGTCGACGACCTCGCCCGGCTCGACACGCTCGCGCCGGGGGAGCTCGGCCTGCGGCTGCGCCGGCCGCGGGAGGGCGGGGAGGCCCGGCTGTCGGTCTACCGGGTGGGCGAGCGGCTGCTGCTGTCCGACGTGCTGCCGGTGCTGCAGCACATGGGCGTGGACGTCGTCGACGAGCGGCCCTACGAGATCGACCGGATCGGCGCCCCCGTCGCGTGGATCTACGACTTCGGGCTGTCCGCGCCCACCGGCGAGCTGCCGTTCGCCGGCAGCCTGCCGGAGCGGTTCACCGAGGCGGTGCTGGCGGTCTGGCGCGGCGACGCCGAGGACGACGGCCTCGGCGCGCTGGTGCTGCTCGCCGGCCTCACCTGGCGGCAGGTGACCGTCGTCCGCGCCTACGTGCAGTGGCTGCGCCAGGCCGGCCTGCCGTTCGGCCAGTCCTACGTCGAGTCCACGCTGGCCGCCCACCCCGACGTCGTCGCCCGGCTGGTGGCGCTGTTCGAGACCCGCTTCTCCCCGGACCGCGCGACCGGTCGCGGCGAGCGGCAGGAGGCGCTGGTCGGGTCGCTGCGCCGGGCGATCGGCGAGGTCGAGTCGCTGGACGCCGACCGGGTGCTCACCGCGCTGCTGGCCGCCGTCCTCGCCACCCAGCGGACCACCTACTACTGCGCCTCGTCCCCGCCCGCCCCGCTGGCGCTGAAGCTGCACCCGGCCGAGGTGCCCGACGTGCCGCAGCCGCGCCCGGAGCGCGAGGTCTGGGTCAGCTCGCCGCGCGTCATGGGGGTGCACCTGCGCTTCGGCGCCGTCGCCCGCGGCGGGCTGCGCTGGTCCGACCGCCACGAGGACCTGCGCACCGAGGTGCTCGGCCTGGTCAAGGCGCAGATGGTGAAGAACACCGTCATCGTGCCGACCGGGGCCAAGGGCGGCTTCGTCGTCCGCCGGCCGCCCGCCGACCCCTCGCGCGACGCCCAGCTCGCCGAGGGGCAGGCCTGCTACCGGCTGTTCATCGGCGCGCTGCTGTCGATCACCGACGACATGCGCGACGGCGCCGTCGTCCCCTCGGAGCGCGTCGTCCGGTACGACGGCGACGACAGCTACCTGGTCGTCGCGGCCGACAAGGGGACGGCGACCTTCTCCGACCTGGCCAACGCCGTCGCGCTGGAGCGCGGCTTCTGGCTGGGCGACGCCTTCGCGTCCGGCGGCTCGGTCGGCTACGACCACAAGGCCATGGGCATCACCGCCCGCGGCGCCTGGGAGTCGGTGACCCGGCACTTCCGGGAGCTCGGCGTCGACGTGCAGAGCCAGGAGTTCACCGTCGTCGGCGTCGGGGACATGTCCGGCGACGTGTTCGGCAACGGGATGCTGCTGTCCGAGCACATCCGGCTCGTCGCCGCCTTCGACCACCGGCACGTGTTCGTCGACCCCACGCCGGACGCCGCCACCTCCTTCGCCGAGCGCCGCCGGCTGTTCGCGCTGCCCCGGTCGTCGTGGGCGGACTACGACCCGGCGCTGATCAGCGCCGGCGGCGGGGTCTGGCCGCGGACGGCGAAGGCGGTGCCGGTCAGCGAGCCGATGCGCGCCGCCCTGGGCCTGGCCGACGACGTCGACTCGCTGTCCCCGGTCGAGCTCGTCCGCGCGGTCCTGCTCGCCCCGGTCGACCTGCTGTTCAACGGCGGCATCGGCACCTACGTGAAGGCGTCCGCCGAGAGCCACCTGGAGGTCGGGGACAAGGCCAACGACGCCGTGCGCGTCGACGGCCGCGAGCTGCGGGTGCGCGTGGTGGGGGAGGGCGGCAACCTCGGCCTGACCCAGCGCGGCCGGGTGGAGTACGCCCTCGCCGGGGGCCGGGTCAACACCGACGCCATCGACAACTCCGCCGGTGTGGACACCTCCGACCACGAGGTCAACATCAAGATCGCGCTGAACGGCGTCGTCGCCGGTGGAGCGCTGGACGCCGAGGGCCGGGCGGCGCTGCTGCAGGAGATGACCGACGAGGTCGCCGTCGCCGTCCTCACCGACAACCACGCGCAGAACGCGACGCTGGCCGGCGAGGTCGCCGCCGCCCGCAGCCTGCTCGACGCCGGGCAGCGGTTCGTCCGGGCGCTGGAGCGGTCGGGGCGGCTGGTCCGGGCGGTCGAGGCGCTGCCCGACGACCGGGCGCTCGCCGAGCGGCGCCGGGACGGGCAGGCGCTGACCGGGCCGGAGCTCTCGGTGCTGCTCGCCTACGCCAAGCTCGAGGCCGGTGACGCCGTCCTGCGGTCCGCGCTGCCGGACGACCCGGCGCTGGCCCCGCTGCTGACCGCCTACTTCCCCACCGCCCTGCGCGAGCGCTTCCCCGAGGCGGTGGCCGGCCACCCGCTGCGCCGCGAGATCGTCGCCACGGCGCTGACCAACCGGGCGGTCAACACCGCGGGCGTGACGGGGTTGTTCCGGCTGGCCGAGGAGACCGGGGTGGACCTCGCCGGCGTCGTCCGGGCGCACGCGGTGGCCCGCGCGGTGTTCGGGGTCGACGCCCTGTGGGACGCCCCG
Source organism: Trujillonella humicola (assembly GCF_046233715.1). Taxonomy (NCBI): domain Bacteria; kingdom Bacillati; phylum Actinomycetota; class Actinomycetes; order Geodermatophilales; family Geodermatophilaceae; genus Trujillonella; species Trujillonella humicola. Next base: position 37,227 of record NZ_JBJNRJ010000014.1, read on the forward strand.
CGGGCGCTGGACAACCGCGTGCCGGCGGCCACCCAGGGGGAGCTGCGCACGGAGGCCACCCGGCTGGCCGAGCGCGCCACCCGCTGGCTGCTGCGGCTGCCCGAGCTGGCCGGGGACCGGCCGGCTCCGATCGGGGAGGTGGTGGCGCGCTTCGCCGGGCCGGTGGCGGCCGTGCGCACCGGGCTGCCCGGCTGGCTGCTGGGCACGGAGGCCACCGCGTACGCCGAGCGCACCGAGCGGCTGCGCGCGGCCGGCGTCCCGGCGGAGCTCGCCGCCGAGGTGGCGGCCGCCCCGCTGGTCCCCGCGGCGCTGGACCTGGCCGTCGTGGCCGAGCGGACCGGTGCGCCGATCGAGCTGGCCGGCCGGGTCATGCAGTGCCTGGCCGAGCGGCTGGGCCTGGTGCCGCTGCGCGAGCTGGTGACCGCGCTGCCCCGTGACCGCCGCTGGCCCTCGCTGGCCCGCGCCACGCTGCGCGACGACCTGGCCGCCGAGGAGGCCGCGCTCACGGCGGAGGTGGTCGCCGACGCCGCGGCCGGCGCCGATGCTCCGCGGCTGGTGGCCGGCTGGGCCGAGGGCTGGGACGCCGCGCAGCGCCGCGCCGCCGCCCAGCTCGCCGACCTCGCCGGCGGGGACCGGCAGGAGCTGGCCGAGCTGCTCGTCGCCGTCCGCACGCTGCGCGGCCTCCGCCGCAGGTAGCCCCCGCGTGTCCGCGGCGACGTGCCCGTGATCGCCGCCGGAGGGGAGGGGAGGGGGCACGGGGAGCGGGGATCCTGGGAGCGTGTCCGCGCTCCTGCCGGCCCAGCCCGAGCCGGTCACCGCCACCGCCCCCCGCCCCGCCGGTCGGACCCTGTTCACCCAGGGCTGGCGCGACGTCGCCTTCCTGCACTGGGCCGTGGACCCCGCGCGGGTGGCGCCGCTGCTCCCCCGGGGCACGCGGCCCGACGTGCTCGGCGGGGTCACCTACGTCGGTCTGGTCCCCTTCCGGATGCACCGGATCGGGTTGCTGGGCACTCCGGGACTGCCGTGGGTGGGCTCGTTCCTGGAGACCAACGTGCGCCTCTACTCGGTGGACGACCGGGGTCGCCGGGGCGTCGTCTTCCGGTCCCTGGAGGTCGAGCGGCTGCCGACGGTCCTCGTCGCCCGCTGGATCGCCCGGCTGCCCTACACGTGGGCCCGGATGCGGCTGGAGCGCGACCGGGACGTGCTGACCTACACCTCCCGGCGGCGCTGGCCCCGACCCCGCGGGGCCGTCAGCCGCGTGCAGCTGCGCGTCGGTGCCCCGCTGGCCGCGCCGGATCCGCTCGCGGCCTTCCTCACCGGCCGGTGGGGGCTGCACCAGAGCGCGTGGGGCCGCACCCGCTACTGGCCGAACGAGCACCCGGCCTGGCCGCTGCACCGCGCCACCCTCCTGGGCTGGGCCGACGACCTCACCGCGGCGGCGGGCCTCCCCGTCACCGGGCCGCCGGACAGCGTGCTGTTCTCCCCGGGCGTGGACGTCCGCTTCGGCCCGCGCGTCCGCGGCGACGTCGTCGTCACGGGGCCTGCGTGACGCGCGGACCGCAGGCGGGCTTCGCGGGCGTTTCCGATGTACGGTCCTCACACCCACAGCCGTGATGACTGTGAGGATCGCTCGTTGAGCATGGTCCCCGCGCCTCCGCAGACTCGTCCCAGCCAGCGCGAGGAGGACGCCATGAGCAGCAGCCCGGTCCCCGTCATCGACATCACGGACCTCCGCAGCGACGACGAGGCCAGCCGCCGCGCCGTCGGCAAGGAGATCGACGCCGCCTGCCGGGAGATCGGCTTCTTCTCGATCACCGGTCACGGCGTGCCCGACGAGCTCATCGCCGGCGTGTACGACACCGCGAAGGAGTTCTTCGCGCTGCCGCTGGAGGAGAAGCGCCGGGTGGCCCAGCCCGACCCGAAGACCGTGCGGGGCTACACCGCGATCGGTGAGCAGGCGTTCGCCTACAACGACGACACGAGCGCGCCGGGGGACCTGCACGAGAAGTTCGACGTCGGCCCGCACGTGGTGTCCGACGACCCGTACTTCGCGATCGAGAACGCCGGGCCCCACTTCATCCCCAACCAGTGGCCCGAGCGCCCCGCCGGCATGCAGCAGGCGTGGGAGCGCTACTTCGAGGCGGCCGACGACCTGTCCCGGCTGCTCATGCGCGGTTTCGCGCTCGGCCTCGACCTGCCGGAGGACTTCTTCGAGGACAAGATCGACAAGGACATCTCGATGCTGCGGGCGATCCACTACCCGCACCGCGAGGAGCCACCGCTGCCCGGTCAGCTCCGCGCGGGCGCGCACACCGACTACGGCAGCCTGACGATCGTCCGGCCGGAAGAGGCGCCGGGCGGCCTGCAGGTGTTCACCCGGGACGGCGACTGGGTCGACGTGCCGGTGATCCCGGGCGGGCTCGTGGTGAACATCGGCGACCTCATGGCGCAGTGGACCAACGACCAGTGGATCTCCACCCGCCACCGGGTGGCCAACCCGCCGCGCGACGTCGTCGCCGACACCGAGCGGATGTCGATCGTGTTCTTCCACCAGCCCAACTACGACGCCGTCGTGGAGGCGCTGCCGACCTGCGTCCCCCCGGGGGAGCAGCCCCGCTACGCGCCCACCACCTCGGGCGACCACCTGACCATGAAGTTCGAGAAGACCCACCAGCGGGTGTGACCGCGGTGGACGCAGGTGCCCCCGCGGCGGGCGCCCCGGGGGACGGCGACGCCGCCGGCGCCTTCGACGTCGAGCTGCGCCGTTCCGGGCACAGGCTGCACGTGCCCTCCGACCGCAGCCTGATCGAGGTGGTGGAGGAGGTCGTCGACGTGGACTACACCTGCCGCCGTGGCGACTGCGGGTCCTGCGTCAGCACGGTCCTCGACGGCGTGCCGGACTACCGCAACACCGTCCTCTCCGAGCGGGCACGAGCCGCCGGGCGGCGGATCGCGCTGTGCGTGGACCGCGCGCACACCCCCGTCCTGGTGCTCGACCTGTGACCGAACTGTTGGGTCCACGGGCGGCGAGCGGCACTAACGTCCCGGCGGTGGGCCACCCGCGGGGCGACGACCTGTCCGGAGACGGGTGGGCGATCGCCTGCGCCGGGGTGTCGAAGTCCTTCCCCGGGGTCCGCGCCCTGGACGACGTCTCCCTCGGCCTGCGGCCCGGCACCGTGCACGCGCTGCTGGGGGAGAACGGAGCCGGCAAGTCGACGCTCATCCGGATCCTCACCGGAGCGGAGCGGCCGGACACCGGCCAGGTGTTCATCGGCGGCCAGCCGCTCCGGCACGCCACGCCGGTGGCCGCCCGCAAGCTGGGCGTGCGCGTGCTGCCCCAGGAGCGGCACGTCGCCGGGGAGCTGACGGTCGGGCACAACGTGCTCCTGGACGACCTCCCCCGCAACGCCCTCGGCCTGGTCGGCGCCCGGGCCATCGCCCGCCGCGCCCAGGAGCACCTGGACCGCCTCGGCCTGGACCTCGACGCCCGGATGCGGGCCGGCGACCTCACCGCCGCCCAGCAGCAGCTGGTCGAACTCGCCCGGACGACGGCCCGGCCGGCGCAGGTGATCGTGCTCGACGAGCCGACGGCGTCCCTGGCCGGCGACGAGGTCGAGGTGCTCTTCCGGGTCATCCGGTCCCTGCGTGAGCAGGGCACGACGCTGCTGTACATCTCCCACCACCTGCACGAGGTGTTCGAGGTGGCCGACACGGCCACGGTGCTGCGCAACGGGCGGCACGTGATGGACGTCGCGGTGGCCGACACCGACACCGACGGCCTGCTGCGGGCGATGTTCGACCGGGAGATCGAGCACAGCCGCCTCCCGAGGGCGCCGCGTCCGGCCGCGCCGCCTGCGCCGGTCCTCACGGCCCGGGGCGTCGCCGTCCCCGGCCGGCTGGCCCCCCTCGACGTCGCGGTCCGCCCGGGCGAGGTCCTCGCCCTCTCCGGCCCCGCGGGTTCGGGTACCTCGCTGCTCGCCGAGCTGCTGGCCGGGGTGTCCCAGCCGGGAGAGGGGACGGTCGAGCTGGCCGGGACGGGGCGGCTGCGCAGCCGGTCGGCGGCGGCGTCCGCCGGCATCGGCTTCGTCCCGGCCGACCGCAAACGGCAGGCGCTCCTGCTCGAGCGCGCCATCGTGGAGAACCTGCAGCTGGGCGCAGCTGCGACGTCCGTGCTCTACCGCCCGCGGAGGGCGCTGCGCGACGCGGCCCGAGCGCTGCAGCGCGGACGCGTGCGGGCGGCCTCCCCGGGGACGCCGGTGCGCGTGCTCTCGGGCGGGAACCAGCAGCGGGTGGTCTTCGCGCGGTGGCTGTCGGCGGGCTGCCGGGTGCTGGTGCTGGACCAGCCGACGGCCGGTGTCGACGTCGCGGCGAAGTTCGACATCTACGCCCAGTTGCTGGACCTCACCGCCGACGGCGTCGCGGTGGTGGTGGTCTCCAGCGACTACGAGGAGATCTCGGCCCTCGCCGACCGCGCGCTGATCATGGTCGGTGGCGTCGCCACCGCCTCGCTGGACGGGGACGCGATCACCCCCGAGAAGCTCTACGAGCTCGAGACAGAGGGCGCGCACGAGGTGGGGGAAGCCGTCGTGCTGCCCCCGGAGGAGGACCGATGAGCTCGACCCTGCAGCAGTCGCCGAACGCCGTACCGTCGGCGGCCGGCCGGGCGCCGGATCGCGGGCCCCGGTTGCAGCACACGACCACGCAGGCCCTGCGGACCGTCCTGCCGCTCGTGGTGCTGCTCGTGGCGCTGGCGCTCTACACCGACAGCCAGAACCCGGCGTTCATCCGCTCGGGCAACATCGAGAACATCCTCGTCCAGGTCGCGGTGCTCGGGATCCTGGCGGCCGGGCAGACCTTCCTGCTCATCGGCGGCCAGATGGACCTGTCGGTCGGCAGCCTCGTGAGCCTCGTGGCGGTGCTGGCCGCCAAGCAGTTCGACGCCGGCTGGAGCACGCCGGCGGTGGTGATCTTCGCGCTGGCCCTGGGGGCGCTGGTCGGGCTCGTGTGGGGGCTCGTGGTCGCCTACCTCGACGTCCCCCCGTTCATCCTGACCCTCGGCGGCCTGTCGGTCCTGGGATCGCTGGCCCTGGTCGCCAGCAACAACGTGCCGATCCGGGTCCAGGACGGCCTCAACAGCTGGGGCTTCGGGCAGTGGTTCGGCCTGCGGGCCCCGGCCGTGATGCTCATCGTCGTCCTGGTGCTGGCCGGCCTGCTGCTGCACTTCACCCGGTTCGGCCGCACCACGTACGCGCTCGGGTCCTCCCGGCCGACGGCGTTCCTCGCCGGCGTCCCCGTGAAGCGTCACCTGGTGCTGCTCTTCGTCGGCAACAGCACGCTGGCCGCGTTCGCCGGCCTGGTCATGATGGCCCGCCTCGCCGCCGGTGACCCGCGGTCGGGGCAGGGCCTGGAGCTGTCGGTCATCGCGGTGACCGTCCTGGGCGGGGCGGCGCTGGCCGGGGGCCGCGGCACGATGATCGGCACCGCCGTCGGCGTGCTGGTCTTCGGCACGATCAGCTCCTCGCTGACCTTCCTCAAGGTGCCGGGCGCCTACCAGAGCCTGGTCTCCGGCGGCATCCTCATCGTCGCCGTCGTGGTCACCGCCGCGGCCGACCTGCGCGCCGCACGCGCCACCGGGGTGCGGGGGAGCGCCGCCTGGCGCGGACTCCTCGGGCCCCTGACCCGCCCCTCCCGGCGCACCGCCCCACCGGCGGAGGGCGCCTGACCCCCAGACCCCCGTCGGACAGCGCTGTGCCGACGGCTGTTCCACCCCCGACCCCGCGCCGACCGGCGCCTCAGCCCACGGAGCAGCCATGACCCCCCGTCCCACGTCCCCCCGTCTCCCGGTCCTGCCGATGGACCGCCGCGGCTTCTTCCGCGTCTCCGGTCTCGTGGGCGGCGGTCTGCTGCTGGCCGCCTGCGGTGACGACTCTGGCGGCTCCGGCGGTGGCGGCGGCGGCGGGGGTGGCGGCGGTGGCGGCGGCACGATCGGCATCTCGCTGAACGGCAACAACGCCTACTCCAGCTACGTCGCCGAGGGCGTCATCGCGGCGCTCGACGGCACGGACTACGACTTCACCGGCGTCCAGAACAACTTCGACAGCTCGCAGGAGCTGGGCAACATCGAGAACCTGATCAACCAGGGGATCGCCGGCCTGGTCGTGCTCCCCGCCGACGCGGCCACGCTGGCCCGTGCCGCGGAGATCGCCCAGCAGCAGGACATCCCGGTCGGGAACGCCCTGTGGCCGGGGGAGAGCGACGCCGACCAGTTCTTCGCCGGTGTCGCCGCGCTGGACTCGGTCGAGGGCGGCCGGCTGATCGGCGAGTGGCTCAAGGAGAACGCCACGCCGGGCCCGGTCATCGTCGTGCAGGGCATCGTCGGCCAGGGCTTCTCCGAGCGCATCGACGAGGGTCTGGACGAGGCGCTGGAGGGCAGCGGTTTCGAGATCGTCATCCGCGAGCAGGGCTTCTTCGACCGCGACACGGCCACCGACATCGTCGAGTCCGGCCTGCAGGCCAACCCCGGGGTGACGGCGATCGTCGCCTACGCGGCGTCGATGTCCAACGGGATCTCCTCCTACCTCCAGGCGCAGGGCATCACGAACATCACCCACGTCTCCAGCGACGCCGACGACGAGATGTTCGAGTGGCTGGGCACGCCCTACCTCGCCGCCTCGCGCTACTACTCGGCGGGGGAGACCGGGTTCGTCGTCACCAAGTCGGTGCTCGCCCAGTTGGCCGGCGACGACGTGACGTTCGAGAACGAGATCTTCCAGGACATGATCACCGCTGAGAACCGGGACCAGATCCTGGCCGACCACCCCTACCGGTACGAGGAGTTCTCCGATCAGGCGGCGACCATCTGATGGCCGTCTCGCTCTCGTTCGCGAGCCTGATGGTCCACGACCCGGACCGGTCGGTCGCCTTCTACCAGGAGCTGTTCGGCCTGCCCGAGGTCGAGGAGCTGGCCAGCCCGTACTTCCGCGGGCTGCGGATCGGCCCCACGGTCCTGGGGTTCAGCGGCCCGAAGGCCTACGAGCTGCTGGAGCTGCCGTCTCCCTCCGCGGAGGGGGACGGCGTCGACACCTTCCTCACCTTCGAGGCCGAGGACCGCGAGGGCGTCACGGCACTCACCGCCCGGGCCGCGGAGCTCGGAGGTGCGATCGTCAAGGAGCCGTACGACACCTACTACGGCGCCTGGCAGTCGGTGGTCCGCGATCCCGACGGGCACGCGTTCCGGATCAACTACCTGCCGCTGGCGAGCTGAGGTCCCCGTGGCGGGGGAGGCCGGGCCCCCTGCGTCCGCCCTCCCCCGCTCAGGGGGCGCCGAAGGTGGTCTGGCGCAGGTACTTCTCGCGCAGGTGCTCCCCGGCGGTGGGCGTCCCCCGTGGTGGGGCGCCGCCGCCGGGGAGTCCCGGCAGCACGTCCACGAGGGTGTCGTGGTTGGGGTGGGAGTAGAACGCGAAGGCCAGCCGGTCGGAGTCCATCGCCTGTTCCCGGCGGGGGTTGACGACCCGGTGCAGGGTGGCCGGCCACCGGTCACCGGTCCACTCCGTGAGCAGGTCACCGATCATGACCATGAGCGCCCCGGGGATCACCGGGACGTCGACCCACTCGCCGCCGCGGTCGAGCACCTGCAGCCCGCCCGGGCGCGGCTCGGCGGTCACCAGGGTCAGCGTGCCGTAGTCCGAGTGGACGCCGGCGCGCATCTGGCCGGGCAGCGGCGGCTCGGGCTGGTCGGGGTAGTACAGGGCGCGCAGCATGCTCACCGACCGGTCGATCCGGGGACCGAAGAAGTCCGGCGGCAGGTCCAGCGCCCGCGCGCAACAGCTCATCAGCACGTCGGACACCCGCGCGAGCTCCCGGTACGCCGCCTCCCAGGGCGCGCGCATCTCCGGCAGCTCGGCCGGCCACAGGTTGGGCGCGAAGTGCGGCCCGGACCGCTCCGGGGACGTGGCCGGGTCGGTCCGGTCGACGTCGACCGGACCGATGTCGAACTTCTCCTTGAGGTCGGCCGGCGACTCCTCGTCGAGCGAGTAGGCGATCCCCTCGCTGCCGACGCCGGACCAGCCCCGCACCTGGTCGGGGGCCGGCTGGGCCACTCGCGCCTTGCGGTCCGGCGGCAGGGCGAAGAACCGGCGGGTGACGGCGAACAGATCGGTCAGCAGGCCGGCCGGCACCCCGTGCCCCGTGACCTGGAAGAACCCCACCTCGGCGCACGCCTGGCCGACCAGCGCGGCGACCGCGGCCCGGCCGGCCTCGCCGCCGTCCAGCGGCCGCAGGTCGATCACCGGCACCGTCCGCATCCGGGGCAGTCTGCCCCACCGGGGCGTCCCCGGTGAGGCCGACCGTCGCCGAGCTGGCCGCGGCAGCGGACCTGGAGGTCGTCACGCCGGGCGAGGGCCTGCACCGACGGGTCGACAGCGTCCGTGTCCTGGAGGGCGTGCTGCCGGAGACCCTCGGGCCCGGGGTGCTCGCCGTCATCAGCTGGGCGGCGTCGCGGCGCGGTTCCCCGCTGCCGCCCCTGGTCCCGCTGCTGGCCCCGGTGCTGGCGTCCCGGCCCGCGGCGGTGCTGGTGGTGCCGCTGGGCCGGTTCGTGCGTCCACCGGCGGAGGTGGTCGAGCGCGCCCGGGAGTCCGGGGTCGCGCTGCTCTGGCCGGACGCGCAGCCGCTGTCGGTGCAGCACCTGCGGCGGCTGGTGGACGCGGCACCGGAGGAGCAGGGCGGACCGCCGCCCGGGCTGGTCCGGGTGCTGGAGGGCGACCTCGGGCTGACCGCCGTGGCCGAGCGGGTGGCCGGACTGCTCGGGGCCGCGGTCCGGGTGACCGACGCCGCCGGTCGCGATCTGGTCGATCTGCGTGGACCGGCCCAGGCGCCCGCCGACGCCGAGGGCCCCGCCCTGCCCCTCGTCCACGCCGGGCGGCAGCTGGGCTCCTGGCGGGTGCTCCGGGCCACCCCGCTCACGCAGGCGGAGCTCTCCCTGGTCGAGCTCGTCACGCCGCTGATGACGCTCGCGCTGCGGGTGCACACGACCGAGGAGCGGGCGGCGGCGCCCGTGCAGGCCCTGCTGACCGCCGTCCTGGGCGAGGACCTGGCGGCTCGGGAGAGCGCGATGCGACGCAGCCGCCGGCTGGCCGCCTTCCCGGCCCGCTCGGCCCTGTTCCTCGTGCTGGTCCCCTTCGGAGCCGACGTCTCCAGCGTCGGGCTGGCGCGCCTCGCCCGCGCCGTCGAGCCGGCCGTGCGCGCCGCCGACGACCGGGCCACCGTGCTGGTGCACGAGGGCTCCGTGGTGGTGCTGGCCGACGCGGACCTGGACCTCGACCGGTTGGTGCGGGCGATGTACCGGCGGACGACGGTGCCGCTGTCGGTCGGCGCCGGGCGGCCGGTCGACGACGTCCGCAGCTTTCCGGGAGCCCACCGGCAGGCCCAGCGGGCGGCGGCGATCGGGCGGGCGCTCGGCGCGGCCAACCGGGTCACCCGCTTCGACGACCTGGGCGTGACCCGGCTGCTCTACCAGCTGCCGGAGCACGAGCGGCGCGCGTTCGTGCGCGAGGTCCTGGGCGGTGCGGCCGGGCCCGAGGCCACGGCCCTGGAGGCCCGCCGGGTGCTCCGCGCGTTCCGCTCGACCAACGGCAACGTCACCGAGGCGGCGCGACTGCTGTTCCTGCACCACAACACGTTCCGCCAGCGCCTGGTGAAGCTCCAGCAGCAGGTGGGTGACTTCGTCGGGGACCCCGACCGGCGGCTGGCCGTCTTCGTCGCCCTCGACCTGCACCGGCTCGACGCGGACCGGGAGCGCTGAGCGGCGGTCAGCCGTCCGCGAGATCTGCACAGTCGTCGGCATCAGCGGCCGATGGTGACGACTGTGCAGATCTCGTCGATGGCGGCGTCTGGGGTTATCTAGTGGTGGTCATAGAGACGGGTAGACCAGGTCAGAGGGCGGGCGGGGGCAGGGGACCGCGAGCCGTCTCGAAGGCGTGCCCGACCTCCAGCACCCGCCGGTCGGCCCGCGGCGGCGCGATCACCTGGAGCCCGACCGGGAGACCGTCGGGCGTCAGGCCGGCGGGCACCGACAGCGCCGGGCACCCGGTCGGCGTGATCAGCGTGCAGGAGCGCATCCACTCGAGGTAGTTCGTCAACTCGATCCCGTCGATCTCGGTCGGGTACTCCTGCTCGACGGGGAAGGGCAGCACCTGGGTGGTGGGCGCCAGGAGGACGTCGTAGCGCTCGAAGAACCCGACGACCCGCTCGTACAGCCGGGTGTGCTTCTGCTCGGCGCGGGCGAGGTCGGCGCCGGTCAGCCCTGCCCCCTGCTCGGCGTTCCACCGGATCGCCTCCTTGACCAGCTCCGGCGAGCGGCGGCCCAGCTCCCCGTAGGAGGCCTCGAACAGCCAGGCGCGCAGCGTGCCGAAGACGTCGTCGGCACCGCCGAGGTCCGGGCAGGCCTCCTCGACGGTGGCGCCGAGCCCCTCGAACACCCGGGTCACCGGCTCCAGTGCGGACCGCACGGCCGGATCGACGGCGATCCGGCCGCCCAGGTCGGGGGCCCAGGCCACCCGCAGGCCGGCGAGCTCCTCGGGCAGGGCGGCGGCGAAGCCGGAGCCCGCGTCGTCCAGGGCGATGGGCACCCGCGGATCGGGACCGGCGATCGCCGAGAGGGTGAGCGCCACGTCGCCCACGGTCCGGCCCATCGGCCCCTGCACCGACAGCTGCGACCACGCCATCGGCGCGGGCCACGTGGGCACCCGGCCGGGCGTGGGGCGCAGCCCGACGACGCCGCAGAACCCGGCCGGGTTGCGCAGCGAACCGCCCATGTCGCTGCCCTCGGCGACCGGTACGAGCCCCGCGGCCAGCGCCGCCGCTGCACCGCCGCTGGAGCCGCCGGCCGACAGGCCGTGCCGGTAGGGGTTGTGCGTCGCGCCGAAGAGGGTGTTGAAGGTGTGCGACCCGGCGGCGAACTCGGGGGTGTTGGTCTTGCCCACCCGGATCGCGCCCGCCCGGCGCAACCGCTCGACCACGAGCTCGTCGGCGGCGGGCACGTGGTCGCGGTGCAGGGGTGACCCCCACGTGGTGCGCATGCCACCGGTGGCGTGGGTGTCCTTGTGCGCCACGGGCAGGCCGTGCAGCGGGCCGACCGGGTCGCCGGCGGCCAGCTCGGCGTCGGCGACCTCCGCGGCGGCGCGCGCCCCCTCGGCGTCCAGCGTGACGAGGGCGTTGACCCGCGGATCGACCCGCTCGATCCGCGCGAGGTGGGCCTCCAGCAGCTCCCGGGCGGAGACCTCGCGGGACCGCAGCAGCGCGGCCAGCTCGGTCGCGGGTCGCAGGCAGAGCGTCTCGTCGGCAGAGGTCACCGGACGAGGTTGCCACAGCCGGTCAGCCGGCCCGCTGCTCCTCGGTGCACCCGCCGGCGGGCAGGTGGGCCCGGGCCCACGCGGTCAGCTGGTCCAGCACGGGCATCAGCGCGGCTCCGGCACCGGTCAGTGCGTACGTCACCGCGACCGGGGGGCCGGGGTCGACGTCCCGGTGGACGAGACCGGCGGCGGTCAGCTCGGTGAGCCGGTCGGACAGCACGGAGTCGCTGATCCCACCGACGGCGCGGCGCAGTCCGCTGAACGACGCCGGGCCGGTGGTGAGCACGCCGATGATGAGCCCGTTCCAGCGCTTGCCGAGGAAGCCGAACGCCCGGCTGAGGGCGTCGTCGCACGCCTGCGGCGTGTGCAGGACCTCCTCGGGCACGCGGTCATCGTAGGCGGGTCGGCGCGGCCGCGGTGCACTTCGGTTTCCGAAGTGCTAGCTTTCCCGAAGCGCTAGCAGGGAGCTAGTAGCTTCGTCCTGAGGAGTCAACGTGTCGCTGTTCCGTCTGGATGCCAGCATCCGGGTCGAGGGGTCGGCCAGCCGCGAGATCGCGGACATCGTCGAGGCCGGCTGGCGGGCGGGGGACCCGTCGGCTCCCGTGGTCCGCCGCCACCTCGGCACCGAGCCCCTCCCGGCCGGCGCCTGGGGAGCGGCCGTCGCCGGCTCCGGGCTCCTCCCCGCCGACCGCGATCCGGAGCAGGCCGAGGCCCTGGCCCTCGCCGCCACGCTCACCGACGAGCTGCTCGACGCCGAGGCGCTGCTGTTCGCCGTCCCGCTGTACAACTTCGGCGTCTCCCAGCACCTCAAGACCTGGGTGGACCTGGTGCTGACCGACCCGCGGATGGCACCGGGCGGGGAGTCGCCGCTGGCCGGCCGGCCGGCCGTCCTCGTCACCGTTCGCGGGGGCAGCTACTCCGCGGGGACGCCGCGCGAGGGCTGGGACCACGCCACCGGGTGGATGCGCCGGATCCTCGGCGACGTCTGGCAGCTGGACCTGCGCGTGGTCGAGCGGGAGTTCACCCTCGTCGGCGTCAACCCGGCCCTCGACGCCTTCACCGACCTCGCCGCGGAGCTGAAGGAGGCCGCCGAGCGCGAGGCCACCGCGCACGGCCCGCACCTGCGGGTGGCCCGGCCGGCCGCCGCCTGATCCCCGGTCACGGCGTCGCCGGGTCGTCCGGGACGGCGTCGGGCACGCGGTTGGGGCCGGCCTCGGGTGGGCGGGGCCGGCCCTGCGGGTGCAGCCGGACGGCGACGATCGCGACGTCGTCCTCGGGTCGGCCGTCGACCAGCCGCTCGACCACCTCGTCCAGCAGCTGCTCGAGCGGCAGGGCCGCCAGCTCGGCGAGCGTCTCCCGCAGCCGCAGGACACCGGCGTCGAGGTCGGCGTCGCGCCGCTCGACCAGCCCGTCGGTGAACAGCAGCACGGTCGCGCCGCGGTCGAGCGTGACCACCGACTCCTGGCGCACCGTCCCGGGGTCGACGCCGAGCATGAGGTCGCCGTGCCAGGAGGCGAGGTCCGCGACGCTGCCGTCGGGCTGCACGACCAGCGGCGGCAGGTGCCCGGCGTTGGCCCAGCGCAACCGGGTCAGGCCCCGGGCGCGCTCGTCGTCGCTCTGCTCCAGCCGGGCGACGGCGGCGGTCGCGAGCACCTCGGTGCCGAGCACCGCCATCGACGCGTCGAGCCCGCGCAGCACCTCGGCGGGGGCCGCGTCGCTGTAGGTGGCGATCCCGCGCAGCAGCCCGCGCAGGTGACCCATGGCGGCCGCCGCCTCGGTGTCGTGCCCGACCACGTCGCCGATCACGAGCATCGTCGCCCCGCACGGCTGCAGGAACGCGTCGTACCAGTCCCCGCCGACCCGGGCGGCCTCCGCGGCCGGCAGGTACCGGACGGCGACCTCGGCGTGGTCGGGCTCGGGCGGCTCGGTGAGCAGGCTGCGCTGCAGCCCCTCGGCGAGCTGCTGCTGCTGGCGGTAGAGGCGGGCGTTGTCCAGGGCGAGCCCGGCGCGGTCGGCGACGTCCTGCGCGGTGGACAGGTCCTCCTGCCGCGGCGTCCAGCCCCGGCGGTAGAACAGGGTGAGGACGCCGAGCGTCCGGCCGCGGGCGCGCAGCGGGAGCGCCACGCCGCCCTCGGGGCCGAGCAGGTCCAGGGTGTCGTGCGCCTCGCCGGGCGGGAGCAGCGCCAGCACCTCGCGGCAGCTCGCGTGCACGGGGTCCCCGGAGAGCAGCGCGCGGCCCACCGGCCCGGTCGCCGGCATGGCGTCCAGCCGCGCCGCGGCGTACCGGGCGACCAGCGGTCGCTGGGCCGGGTCGGTGTGCCAGTGGCCGACGTCCCGGGCGCGGCCGTCGTCGTCCACCAGCGAGACGATGCACCAGTCGGCCAGCGCCGGGACGACGAGCCGGGGCAGGCGCGCGGTGGCGGCCTGGGCGTCGAGCGTGCCCGCGAGCTCGGCGCCGACCTGGGCGAGCAGCGCCAGCCGCTGCGCCGCGCGTTCGGCCCGGTCCTGCACCCGCCGGCGCTCGGTCACCTCGACGAAGTACACCGACAACCCCTCCGGGCTCGGCCAGGCGCGCACCTCGTACCAGCCGTCCAGCGGCGGGGGGTAGTGGGCGTCGAAGGCCGCCGGGCGCCCGGTGCGGACGGCGGCGCGGTACTGCTCCTCGAAGACGCTGTTGACCGCGCCCGGGAAGGCGTCCCACAGCAGCTCGCCGAGCAGCTCGTCCCGGGAGTGCCCGAGCAGCCGCTCGGCCTCGGTGTTGACGTGGGTGAAGCGCCAGTCGCGGTCCAGCGAGTAGAAGCCGGCGGGCATGGCCTCCAGGACCCGGCTGACCCGCACGTCCTGGGCGCGCAGGTCGGTCGTGTCGTACGCGGCGCCGAGGAAGCGGACGGGCGTGCCGTCGGCGTCGGCGACCGCGCGGCCGCGTGCCTGCACCCAGCGGGTCTCGTCCCCGGGCAGCACCACCCGGTACTCCGACTCGAACTCGCCGCAGGTCTCGATCGCGGCCTGCAGCGACTCCGACACCCGGGGGAGGTCGGCGGGGTGGACCCGGGCGTTGAACGCGTCGATGGTGGCGTCGAACTCCTCGGGCCGGTAGCCGAACATGGCCAGGAGCCGCTCGTCCCAGACCAGCTCACCCGTGCGCAGGTCCCAGTCGAAGGCGCCGACGCCGCCGGCGTCGACGGCCAGCCGCCAGCTGACCCGGACCCGCTCGTACTCGCGGACCAGCGCGGCGAGCTCCAGCTCCGTGGCGGCCGAGGCGGCCAGCTGCACGAGGAGCCCGGTGTCGGCATCGGTCCACTCCCGGGGGGCGGGGTCGAAGACGCACAGCGTGCCGACCGGGGAGCCGTCGGCCCCGGTGATCGGCGCCCCGAGGTAGGCGCCGATGCCCGTGGCCCGGTGCAGGGCGCGCACCCGGTCGTCGGCCGCGGCGTCCGGCACGGCGAGCGGAACGCCGTCGGCCACGGCGAGGCCGCAGAACGACTCCTCGACCGGCACCTCGCTGCCCACGGCCGCGTCCCCGGCGCCGCCGGCGACGACGAGCACGTCGTCGATCAGCGAGACCTGCGCCGAGCGGGTACCCAGCAGGCGGGCGGCGAGCTCGGAGATCCGGTCGAGCGCGGGAGCGCCGGGCTCGGCGGGACGCAGCCGCGAGGCGGCCCGGACGCGCGACGGGTCGGACCGGAGCGCGTCCGCCGCCCGGGAGGTCGCCGGTCCCTCGTCTCCTGCGCCGAGCCGCGCTGCGTCGTGCACGGTGCTCCTCTGCCCTCGCGGGCACGTGTCGGCGCCGGCGGACGTCTGCTCAACCCCCGGTGTCCACGTTATGGCACGAGGCCTCCGCGGTGGGCAACGATCCTGACAGAAAGGTCACAGGAGAACACGCAAGGTGACGACCCGGCGGTCCGATCAGCTGCGGCGGGCGACCTCGTCGGCCGGCACGACCAGCGTGAGGGCCGTCCCGCCGTCGTGCTCCACGTGCAGCCCGGCCCGCCGCAGCAGTGCCCGCAACCGGACCACGTCGGCCGGCTCGGCCGAGGTGGTGGACAGCAACCGCGCCACCCGGCCCTTGTGCGCCTTGTTGAAGTGGCTGACCACCGAGCGGGACCCGTCGGGACGCTCGCTGAGGACGTCGACGGTGACCGCGCCCGGTACCGGCGCCAGCGCCTGGTAGGACCCGCTGCGCAGGTCGACGATGAGCTCGCCGGACGCGGCCAGCACCGGGCCGAGGACCGGCTTCCACAGCGTGCGCAGGGTCGGCAGCCCGGGCAGCACCGTGCCGGCCGAGAGCCGGTAGGCGGGAATGGCGTCGGTGCCGCGGACCAGCCCGAACAGCGCGGAACCGACCGCGAGCCGGCGGTCGGCGCGGGCCCGCTGGGCACGGGTCAGCGACCGGACGTCGAGCGCGTCGTAGAGGACGCCGGTGTAGCGCTCGAGCGCGGGCAGCGTGGGCGCCGTCCGCAGGGCGCCGTTGCGGGCCGCCTCCGCTGCCTGCCGCTCCGACAGCCCGAGCACCTCGCGGGCCAGCACCGGGTCGGCGGCCAGGTCGACCAGCGCGTCGACCAGCCGCTCGCGCACCGGCGTCAGCTCGGGCGCCGCCAGCGCGGCCAGGTCGAGCGGGGCGCCGTCCCCGCCGGGGTGCTTGGTCTCCGACGGCGGCAGCAGTACGAGGACCACGTCCTCCCCATCCTTCGCAAGCTCAGGGCGGACCCCTGGACGCGGCCTCTCACGCTACGTGACCACCGACGTGGCCACTCCGGTGGTCAGGTCCAGTAGAGGAGGCGGGCGCCGGGCAGCCGGGCGGGCAGTGCGCGCTCGAACCAGGTGCGCAGCTCGGCCATCGTGTCCTTCGGGTACACGTGCTTGACCGAGCCGTACTTCCCCCGCTTGGTGCTGCGCCGCTGCTCGTCCATCTCCAGCCGGGTCCGGGGGTACCAGTCGAGCAGCGTCGCCTTCGAGCCGGGCGTGAATCGGTGGGTGATGCACTCGACGGTGAGGTCGGCGCCGGCCGGCAGGACCTCCGCCACCGCGTCGAGCAGGGCGCCGTACTCCTCGCGCCAGCCCTCCACCGGCATGATCGGCGCGATGGTGAGCCCGACCGGGAACCCGGCCGCGGCCACCGCCGACAGGGCGTGCAGCCGGGCGGGCACCTTCGCCGTCGCGCCCTCGAAGCGGCGGTCGACCGTGGCCGCGTTGACCGAGAAGCGCAGCCGGGTGCGGCCGCCGTGGGGCAGGCCGAGCAGGCCGGCCACGTCGTCGAACTTGGTGGTGGCGCGCAGCTGTACGGGGCCGGGCCACCGGTGGGTGCCGACGTGCTCGACCATCCGCGCCAGGCCGCCGGTCAGGTGCTCGATCGCGAGGGGGTCGGTGTAGCAGGAGGCCTCGAACGTCGTCCCCTCGGCGCCGCGGCCGGCGGTGCCGGAGGTGACGGCGCCGCGCCCGACGTACTCGTCGAGCCCCTCCAGGACCTCGTCGAGGTCGGCCCACACCCGGGTGATCGGGGGACCGGACAGGGAGCCGGCCAGGTAGCAGTACTGGCAGTGCGCCGGGCAGCCCTCGGCCAGGTCGAGCCGGAAGTCCGCCGACGGCGGGATGGGCTGCAGCTGGCGCTTGGACGGCGGGGGCACGACGAGGGCCAGCGTGTCCTTCGCGGCCATGAACGCGGCGCGGTCGTCGTCCCCGCGCAGGTTCGGCAGCCGGTCCCCGCGCAGCAGCTCGATCGCGTCGATGCCGGCCGCCTCGAGCCGCGCGAGGACGCGCTGCCCGTGCGGCCGCTCGGCGGCCGAGCGGGTGACGAGGACCCGCCTGGGGGTCCAGAGTCGGGAGGGGGCGGGGGCGAGCACCGGCGCGGTCATCGACCGGTACAACACCGCGCGGGGCCCGGGCCGGCCCGCGGCTCAGGTGAGCTCGACCACCACCGGCGCGTGGTCGCTGGCGCCCTTGCCCTTGCGCTCCTCGCGGTCGATGCGCGCGCCCGACACCCGCCGGGCCAGCGCGGGGGAGCCGAGCACGAAGTCGATCCGCATGCCCTCGCGGCGGGGGAAGCGCAGCTGGGTGTAGTCCCAGTACGTGTAGACGCCGGGACCCGGGGTGTACGGCCGGACGACGTCGGCGTAGCCGGCCTCGACCACGGCCCGGAACGCCTCCCGCTCGGGCGGTGAGACGTGGGTGGAGGAGCTGAAGACCGACATGTCCCACACGTCGTCGTCCTGCGGGGCGATGTTCCAGTCCCCGACCAGGGCGATCTGCGCGTCGGCGTCGTCGCCCAGCCAGCCACCGGCCGAGACGCGCAGCGCCTCCAGCCAGGCCAGCTTGTAGTCCAGGTGCGGGTCGCCCAGCTGGCGGCCGTTGGGCACGTACAGGCTCCAGACGCGCACCCCGCCGCAGGTGGCGCCCAGGGCCCGCGCCTCGGGCGCGGGGTCGACCCCCTCCTTGGCCGCCCACGACGGCATTCCGGGGAAGCCGACCTGCACGTCGGTCAGGCCCACCCGGGACAGGACGGCGACGCCGTTCCACTGCGAGTGCCCCACGTGGGCGGTCTCGTAGCCGAGCTCGCGGAAGCGCTCCTCGGGGAACTGGTCGTCGCGGCACTTCGTCTCCTGGAGGGCCAGGACGTCGACGTCCGAGCGCTGCAGCCAGGCGACCACCCGGTCGACGCGGGAGCGGATCGAGTTGACGTTCCAGGTGGCCAGCCGCACGACTGCCGAGCTTACGGAAGCCGACGGTGGGGGTAACCACACCGGGCCGGACGTCGGCAGGACCCCGGTGACCTCGACGGATGGGACCATGGCGGGATGAGCGACTGGCCCGTGGGAGCGCGTGGGTGACCGACGCCGACGACGCGACCCGACCGATCGGGTCCCCGCGAGCCGGGCTGCCGCCCGTTCCCGGCGCTCCCCGGTCGACGGGCCGCCGGGGCTCGACGTCCGCGACCGGCGCGGGGTCGCGGCGCCCCCGGCCCTTCGCCGCCGTCCTGGCCTGGACGGTCGCCAACACCGTCGTCCCCGGCACCGCCTTCCTGGCTGCCGGGCGGCGGCGCCTGGGTGCCGCGGTGCTCGCCGTCTTCCTGCTGCTCGTGGGCGCCGCTGCCTGGCTGGCGACGCGGGGGCAGCGCACGGCGCTGCGGATCGCCGTGGACACCGTCCAGCTGCGCTGGCTGCTCGCCGGCGTCGTCGTCGTGGCGGTGCTGTGGGTGGCCGTGGTGGTGTTCGGCTACCGCACGCTGATGCCCCGCCCGGCCTCGCGCGGCCGGCACGCCGTCGGAGCACTGCTGGTCGCCGCGCTCGTCGCCGCGGTGGGCTACCCGGCCTACCTGGTCGGCCAGTTCGCCGTCGCGCAGACGGGGCTGATCGACGCGGTGTTCGCCGAGGACCGGCAGTCGGCGACCGTCGTCGACGAGCCCGACCCGTTCGGGGACCAGGAGCGGGTCAACGTCCTCCTCCTCGGCGGGGACGGCGGCGAGGGCCGCGACGGCGTGCGGACCGACACCGTCATCGTGGCCAGCATCGACACCGACACCGGGGACACGGTGCTGTTCAGCCTGCCCCGCAACCTCGAGGACCTGCCCTTCCCCGAGGACAGCCCGTTGCACGACGTCTACCCCGACGGCTTCGACGCCGGCTCGGAGAGCGAGAGCCTGCTCAACGCGGTCTACCGCAACGGCCCGGCCGCCTACCCCGACATCCTCGGGCCGACCGACGACCCGGGGGCGGACTTCCTCAAGCTCGGCGTCGGCGAGGCCCTGGGCCTGGACATCGACTACTACGTGCTGGTCAACCTGGACGGGTTCGCCCGGCTGGTCGACGCGCTCGGCGGCATCACCGTCAACGTCAACTACTACGTGCCGATCAACGGCGACCCGGGCACCGGAGAGCTGCCCGACGACTACATCGCGCCCGGACCCGACCAGCACATGGACGGCCGGCGCGCCCTGGACTTCGCCCGCGGACGGTTCGGGCTGACCGACTACGACCGGATGGACCGGCAGCGCTGCACGATCGACGCCATCATCGACGAGGCCGACCCGCTGACCCTGCTGCAGGACTACCAGGAGCTGGCCTCGGCGACCCGCGACATCGTGAGCACCGACATCCCGCGCTCCGCCCTGCAGGACTTCGTCGAGCTGGGCGACCGGGTCAAGGACGGCGAGGTGACCAGCGTCGTCTTCGACAACACCGTCATCGACCCCGCCTACCCCGACTACGACGCGATGCGGCTGATCGTGCTCGCCGCGGTGTCGCCGCCGGCCGCGTCCCCGGGTTCGTCCGCACCGTCCACGCCGTCGACGCCGTCCACCCCCGCGGGCACGCCGCCGGCCGCCGGTGAGCAGCCGGCGGCCGAGCCGATCGCCGAGATCGGGAACGCCTGCGCCTACGACCCGGAGCAGGCCGCCGCAGCGGTGGCCGCCGGGGAACCCCCGAGCAAGGCCGGCTGACCGGCCCTCAGCCGACCTGCATGATCTGGATGAGGTTGCCGCAGGTGTCGTCGAGGACGGCGGTGGTGACCGGCCCCGTGCTGAGGGGCTCCTGGGTGAAGACGACGCCGAGCTCCTTGAGCCGCGCGGTCTCGGCGTGCACGTCGTCCACCGAGAACGCGTTGAACGGGATGCCGTCGGCCACCAGGGCCTCGGTGAAGGGACGGACGGCGGGGTGGGCGTCGGGCTCGAGGACGATCTCCACGCCGTCGGGCTGCTCCGGGGAGACGACCGTGAGCCAGCGGTGCTCGCCCATCGGGACGTCGTTCTTCTTCCGGAAGCCGAGCACGTCGGTGTAGAAGCGCAGTGCCTTCTCCTGGTCGTCGACGAAGATGCTGGTCAGGCCGATCCGCACGGGGGTTCCTCCGAGGAGTCCGGGCCGGCCGGGGGGAGGGGCCAGCGCTCGACGATGGTGCGCAGCGGCGTCGTGTCGAGGTCGTGGAACCGGTACCGGCCCTCGCGGCGGCTGTGCACCAGGCCTGCGGCCTCGAGGACCTCCAGGTGCTGCGACACGGCCTGCCGCGACGAGCCCACCCCGTGCCGGGTCAGCAGCCGGGTGCACAGCTCGAACAGCGTCTGGCCGCTCCGCTCCTGCAGTTCGTCGAGGATCGCGCGCCGGGTGGGGTCCGCGAGGGCCCGGTACACGTCGTGCACGTCGCCCACGACGAGACGATACGCAAGCAGCTACTTGCCTGACAAGGCCCCGGTCAGAACGGCGCGTCGGCGAACCAGACCTCGTCGAGCTCCTCCTGGCTGTGCCCGTCCCAGTCCACCCGCAGGACGAAGAGCTCCAGCTCGGGGTCGTAGAAGGTGATGTAGCGCCAGGTGGCCGGGCCCGGCGGGCTCAGCACCAGGTCGCCCTCCGCGGCGCCGTCGCCGTAGGACCAGGTGGTCAGCGGCCCGCCGAAGCCGCGCGCGGCAGCCACCTCGGCGTCGCGGGCTCCGGCGTCGGCGAACTGGAGGACGCGCAGCTGGATCCCGTTGGGGTAGGCGCAGGTGACGACCGCCTGCGGGCCGTCCTGCGTGGCCCGGTCGCAGGTCGAGTCCTGCCACCCGGTGCCCCCGGGCTCGGCGGCGACGAGGTCGGGGAAGGTCTGCGCGATCTGGTAGGCCTCCTGCCACGGGCCCCGGGTGAAGAAGTCGAGGTCGATGGAGCTCGTGCTGCCCTCGCCGTCCTCGTCGACGGCGGTGAGCTCGTAGGTGTGCTCGCCGAGCGGGACGTCCGCGTCGAGGTACGGGCTCTCGGTCACGGCGTCGTCCAGCAGGGTGCCGTCGCGGGTGATCTCGTAGCGGTCCGCGCCGGTGACCGGCTCCCAGTCGAGGTAGACGTCGGCGCCGTCGCTGCTCGCGCCGAACTCGGTGAGCGGGTCCAGGGGGGTGACGACGGGGTCGGCCGCGACGCGCTCGGAGCGGTCGCCGTCGTCGTCCAGGGCGGTGACGGCGTACCGGTGCTCGGTGCCGCCGGGTGCCTCGGCGTCGACGTACGTGGTCTCCCGGGTGGTGCCGAGCCGCTCGTCGCCGCGGTGCACCTCGTACTCGGCTGCACCGTCGACGCCCCGCCAGCTGACGGTGACGCCCTCCTCGGCGTTGGCGGCCACCACGCCGGTCGGCGGGTCGACCGGGCGGGTCAGCAGGAACACCGTGACGCCGGCCGCGACCAGCACGGCCACGAGGGCGGCGCCCAGCGCCCACCACAGGCCCTTCCGGGACCGGCGCGGCGGCGGCCCGCCGGCGGGAGGACCCCAGGCGGGCTGCTGCGGGGCCCAGGACGGCGGGGGCACCGGCTGCTGGGCGCCCCACGAGGCCTGCTGCGGCTGCTGAGGGCCCCACCCGGGCTGCTGGCCCCAGCCGGGCTGACCGTACGGATCGCTCATCGGGCCCCCTCGTGCGGTCGGCCGCGCGGCGCATCGCGGCCAGGTCCGGTCACGCTACGTCACCGGGAGCGGCAGGGGAGCCCGCCCGGTTCCCGCCGTTACCGGTCTGAGACGCTGCTCCTCCGGGCCGCGACGGGCGGCCGGGGGAGGGAGGGGCACGTGGCCCTGGACGCGGACCCCCGCCGGCAGCGGCTGGTCGGCCTCCTGCTGCTCGGCATCGCCGCCGTGCTGCTGCTCACCTCGGTCACCTGGTTCGCCAGCGGACAGCCCGTGGTCGGCGTCGCCCAGCTCGTCGTCGCCGCCCTGGGCGGAGCGCTCGGCGGCCTGTTCCTCCGCCGCTCGGGGCGGCCCTGACCGGAGTGGCGGCCGGCCCTGACCGGAGTGGCGGCCGGCCGTGACCGGGACCACACTCCGGCGAGGGAGCACCCGGCGAGACGGAGGACGGCGTGAAGCTGAAGAAGCAGGACCTGCTCGAGACGCTGCGCACGGAGGGTGACAACGAGACCGCCGACAAGGTGGCGGCGCAGCTGCCCGACGAGATCGACACGGACGCCGACGCGGCCGCCCTCGAGTCGGTCGGGCTGGACCGCACGCAGCTGATGGCGAAGCTGGCCGGCGGGTCCTTCGGGTCGACGCTCAGCCCGTGACGTGCGGCGGGGGGGGGGGGGGGGGGGGGGGGGGGGGGGGGGGGGGGGGGGGGGGGGGGGGGGGGGGGGGGGGGGGGGGGGGTGGGGGGGGTGGGCGGGGGGGTTTAATGCGTGAGTG